>JBBILP010000072.1:0-6527 GCA_037444885.1 Actinomycetota bacterium
CGCTTCCACCGGTCCATCTCCGCGCGCACCCGAGAGGGTCATGATCTTGTCCACCAGCACGTCGAGAGACACGCTCGCGGGCAAGTGCGCCGAGGCGCCCGCTTGCCGCGCTCGCATCGCCGAGGCCTCAGAAGGCTCCAGCGCGAGAATCACCACCGGCGTCTCGGCAAGAGCGGGGTCGGACTTGATCTGCTGCGTAAGCGCGTAGCCGTCGAGGCCCTCCAGATGGCCGTCAACGATGACGACATCCGGGTGCTGGCCAGATGCCATGCCGATCGCCCTGGGACCCGATATGGCGTTAAGGCAGAGGAAGTCGTAGCCGGTCTTGCCCAAAGCATCCTTCAAGCGCTCGAAATGGGCCGAGTCCTCGTTGACGATGAGAACCTTCTTCTGGGCCACGGTACCTTCCTCCCAGTCCGATCTCGTACGAGTCCGTGCGTTTCGGCAGAATGGGGTCGCAGCGCCGCCCCGGCGATAGCGACCCATGGGGTTTATCGGCAAGCCTACTTGCGGCCTGAAATGATCTCCGCCCTCCCGCGAAGGGGTTCCTGGCGCTATCATGAGCTGCGATGTCGCCTCGAAACGAGGTATACCCATGGGAGCGCAGCTGCGCCTGACAGTCGAAAGCCTAGCACACGGCGGAATGGCGGTGGCGCACGTCGACGGACGCGCGGTCTTCGTACGTGGGGGCTGCCCCGGAGACGTCGCGGACGTCGAGGTGACGGACGACCGGGGTTCATACCTTGTCAGCGACATCAGAGCCCTTCTGGAGCCATCCCCGGACCGTGCCGAACCGCCGTGCCCGTACTTCGCGGAGTGCGGCGGCTGTCAGTGGCAACATGTGGCGTACGACAGGCAACTTGCCGAGAAGCGCGGGATCGTGCGGGACGCGCTCAGGCGCATCGGCGGCCTTGACCCGGCGCTGGTCGCGGACACCGTCTCCTCGTCGCTCGAATACGGGTACAGGAACAAGATCGAGCTCGCCGTGGACAGCTCCGTGCGGCCGATATCCGTCGGCTTCCTAGCGGAACGCTCGGACAGAGTGGTCCCGGTCGATGAATGCCTGCTGCTCGACGGGCGCGCCCGTAGCGCGCCGCGCGCGCTGTCCGGCGCGATTCGCTACCTCGCTGGTCACGGCGAGCTGCCCATAGACCGCATCGCGCTCAGGGTGGCTCGGCACACATCCGCTTTGGAGATCGCGCTCTGGGGACCCACGTCCGCGTTCCCACGCAGGGCGGCCGCAACGACGCTGGCCTCCGCGCTGCCGGCAACGAGCGTGGTCAGGGTGATGACGCGCGGTGAGGCATCCTCGCGCCGCGTCGCTAAGGTGGAAGTGCTCAAGGGCAAGGGCTTTTGGCGAGAGCGTCTCTCTGGATTCACATACCGTGTTTCCGCGCCGTCGTTCTTCCAGGTCAACACCGTCGCCGCCGAGTCGCTCGTGGAGCACGCCCTCCGCCTCCTCGATCCAGACGGTTCCTCCACGGTGCTCGATCTGTACTCAGGCGCCGGGACGTTCACCCTCCCCCTCGCCAAGCGCGCTCGCCATGTGCTGGCCATCGAGTCGTCCGCCCACGCGCTGCGCGACCTGGAGGACAACCTTGAGCGCGCGGACCTGGAGGCCGACATCATCCCTGGAGATGCCTCACGCGCCCTGTCCGAGGCAGGTCGATTCGATGCGGCCATTATCGATCCACCCAGGGCCGGACTGGCCAAGGCCGTTCTTCGCGCGCTGACGGACGCGGCGCCGTCCAGAATCGTCTACGTCTCGTGCGACCCCGCAACGCTGGCACGAGACGCCAAGGGCCTGGTCGCCGCAGGATACCGGCTGACCGCCGCGGTCCCGCTGGACCTCTTCCCGCAGACCTTCCACGTGGAGACGGTCGCGCGCTTCGACCGCACCTGAGACGCTAGACCAGTCGGCCGACTTCGGGGAAGTCCGTGACGTGCACGTCATGCGGAGCGTCCGGCTGGTCGGCCGTGAGGTCTTGGCCGGCCGAGTGCATTCCTTCGTGATCGCCTTCCGGCCACATCGCACTCTCGGTGACATCGTATACGACGCCCTGGTAAGCGACGTATGCGGGGCGACCGCCCTTGCCGTCGAATCCCGCAAGCTCTTCCAGCGTGAAATCCTTCATGCTTGTCTCTCCCTCGGCAGTCTGGGTCAGGTTGATTCTATCCGAGGAAGTGCGTAGTCAAACGCTAGCGCTCGCGCCCGAGACGCAGTAGGTATGACAGACCGCGGAAGACGACGACCCCGAGCATGAGCGCGGCGGCATAGGGGAACGCGGGGCTCCCCTCTCTGCGTTCGACAACGTCTCTGAAGTCGATGCTGATCTCCTTCGGGCCGTCAGCCAGCACGAGCGTGACGGTCGCGCCGGAGGAGCCCAGTCGCACGCCATCGACCCTCTCGATGAACTCCGCCGCCGCCTCCGCACCGCTCACCGTGCTGACAGTGCGGCTCATGAGTACGGGCTCGGCGTTCGCGGCAGGGACACAGAGCAGCAGCCAGGCCACGCAGACAACCGCTGTCGCAAGTCGCTTGGCTGGTCGGAAGTGGAACATCTCAGGTCTACCCTTCATCTCTGTGCAAGTATCGGCACCGGCTCCGCTCCACTGGGTGACACGCGGCACTGTCGCCCGCCCGAAACGATCAGCGGCGTCGCCCCCGATGGAACGACGCCGCCGACCTTTCAGTGCACTTGAAGGAGGAGCTTACGGTACCACCGTTGCGACTCGCCTCAGACTTCGAGTCGATCACGGAGTTTCCTGATATCAACCGCTATCTTGCGGCCCTTCGTGGCCACAATGCCTTCCTTTGCGAGCCAGGAGATGATCCGGCTCGCTGTTTCGCGAGAGGTGCCGGCCAAAGTCGCGATCTCGTAGTGTGTCATCCCGGCAATGACCGGGACTCCTCTAGTTTCGAAAGCGGCGGTAGCGACATTGAGCAGTACCCGCATCACGCGATGTGTCGCGTCGTGGAACGCCATATCCTCAAGCCGCGCGATTGTGCTGCGCAGGCGTCTCGACAGAGTCGCGATCAGCGAAAGCGCCAGCCTAGGCTGCAGCTGTATGGCCGCGGTCAGGTCTCGCGCCTCCAGCTGCAAGACCTCCACATCGGTCACCGCGATAACGTCCGCGGACCTGGGCTCCGCATCAACCAGACTCATCTCCCCGAAATGCGCGGGCGCCTCCAAGTAGCTGAGCGCCAGCTCCTTCCCGTCGGGCGAGGCGAGCGACACCTTAACCCTGCCGGATACGAGAAGGAACATCGAGGAGCCGACCTCGTTCTGGGTGATGATGAAAGCGCCCTTCGGGAGGGCCTTGAAATTCACCATCCCGGCCAGCGTCTCCAGATCGTCACCGGAAAGGTCGGCGAACATCGGGATGGAGCGCAGCTTGGGTATCACCGTATCGCGTGTCGAGAAGCTCATACGATGCATATCGGCCTGGTAGAACTGTGACTTTAGACACACTCGGCCAAGCGCGACGAACAGACACCCGCCCCGGTGTGCGCGCGGAACGGAGGGGCGATCTCGCTCCGCGCGCGAAGCGCGACTGAGCACACTTCGTGCCGGGTCGCGCTTCACATCTCGCTTCTTATGTACTCCACCATCCTGGGGGTCAGATGAGGTATGAGCTGAGGCAGGTAGGTCGGCATCAGCGACTCCATCGTCGCCGGCAGCAAGTCGGGAACGAGTTCCTCCATGTCCGGCGGCATCTCGCCGACTCGCCTTCTCACGGCGGAAATCATGTCCGGCATCACCTTGCCAAGCACGCTCGGAGCCATGAGGGGGAACAGCAGCGGCATCATAGCCCCGAGCAGCGCCAGGCCGCCGGGCACATAGCGCATCGCCCGCATGGCGGGCTTCATCCCGAAGGGCATGGCGTCCATCATCTGCGGGAAGATCTCGCTCATGAGACCCGCCATCTCATCCGGGCGCATCAAGATGATGAACCGCTCGAAGAAGCTCCACATGTACATCGAGTGCTCGGTACGGTCTTCGATCTTGTAGCCGAGGCCCTCGGCAGCGAACCTCGCCAGATCGGTGACCTTCAAGTCGAAGTCGTTCTTCTCCACCGAGTCCCGCAGCTGCACCTGGCAACAGGGGCACAACGCTACGACCGTGTCAGCCCCGACATCGATGGCCTCTTGCAGCCGGGCGCCGCCCAGGACCGGGGCCACCGGCATCTCACCCACCAGCGTGAGCACCGATCCGCAGCACAGGCCGTCCTGTCGGTTGTGCTCCATCTCGACCCGCCTCGCCCCCGGAAGCGCATCGAGCATCGCGCGAGGCGGGTCGTACACCCCCTGCGCCCTGCCCATGTGGCACGAGTCGTGGAACGCGACCACTTGGTCCTCGACGGCGTGGTCGAACGTCAAGCGACCGTCGGAGATCGCATCGGCAACCACCTCCGAGTAGTGCTTGACCTCGAACTCATACTCCTCGCCGCGGTCACGCGCGAGCGATGCGTATATCTCCTTCCAGACAAGGCCGCACGCCGGGCACGAAGTCACTATCGTCTTGGCGCCCCGGCGCCGTGCCTCGGCCACGTTGTGTTCGTAGATCTCCTCGAACAGGTCCCACTTGCCCGCGACCTTCATAGGTATGCCGCAACACGCCTCGTCCGTACCCATGTACGCAAGGTCGACGCCCGCATCGGCCAGAAGGCGCACCGACGCTTCCGCCACGTCGGTGTTCACGAACGAAGCGGTGCATCCGGCGAAGTACAGGACCTCACCGCTGTCCTTGAGGCGTGCGGCCATATCGGGTGGTACCCAGTCGGCGCGGTGCTCCTTCTTGCCAGCCCAGATGTCTCGCTCACCGCGCAGCGAAGCTGCCATCATCTCGAATGGCGGGAAGGTCCCGAGCCCCATGTCGCCGACCAACACCCCGCGCATCGCCATCCAGGAGTGCTCGACGGGCAGCTGTAGCTGACAGCGGTTGTTGCACACCTCGCAGGTCGTACATAGGAGGAAGCTATCGACCATCTCCCGATCGAACTTCTCCCTGCCTTCGGCCACTTCGCGCAGGTAGAGGTACTTCCCGCGAGGCGATTGGGACATCCAGCCCCGGCCCGAGTACTGCTCGCATGTGGGGACGCAGTAGCCGCATTGGGCGCATGCGTACGCGTAGAAGACCACATCCGCGGGGACGCCGTTCTTGGGCCTCGCGCCAACCATGTCCCCCGTCGGCGCGACGGCCCGATTGGCGATCGGACGTACCAGTGGCTCCAGCGCGGCCGCCGCTCCCATGAGCGCGTCCAGCGCTCCGGAACCGACAATCTTCCCGGGATTAAGCATTCCCACTGGGTCGACCGACTTCTTGTGCTCGACCAGGGCGCGGTAGCGTTCTTCACCGAGCACGCTCGGCGCTTCTCGTCGGAAGTACAGGCCAGTCGAGTACGCGGAGCCGCCGTGACGCTTGGCGATGCCGATCACGGACAGCGAGAGCGCGAACGCCGCGTTGAAAGCGAAGGTCCGCTCGTCGTGTGGGATGAAGCCAAGCAACACGACCTGGTCGCCTTTGCCCACCATCCCCTCCAAGACGAATGGTTGATTGATCTTGGATTCGATTTCCGAGAGCGTGCCACCCAGGCCGGCCAGGGGCACGACAACCTCGGTTGGGATTATCGACGGCCCCACGCGCTTCAGACGCATCGGGGCGAAGCGCTGGTCCCACTCATGCTCCGCCGCCTCCCGACCCAGGTCCTGCCCGCCCTTCTCCACGACCGCCGCGACCAGGCGCTCATCGATACTCGCACGCCTGGACTCTGGATAGGCCACCATGAGCAGGTAGCTCTCGGGCAGGTCGGGCTCGGCATGCACAAGGCGCACCTCATACGGATGTCCGTGCCTGTGCGGCAGCCTCTTCTTCAATCTCACGGACTCAGGATTGAGGAACGTGAGCGACCAGATGGGAAGCCTGGCGTTGGATATCTCGGCAAGTGAGGTCACCAGCGCCGCGGCATCGGGGAGCGAGAACAGCCGATGGACTTCCACCTCCTGCGGTCGCAAAGCGACCGTCACTTCGGTGATGATCCCGGTTGTTCCCTCAGCGTCCGCGACGTAGAGACGCAGTTCGTCGGCGTTGTACGTGACTATCTCGCCCGAGGGCAGAACGACACGTGCCGCCAGCACGTTGTCACGGATCGGGCCGAACTCATAGGAGCCGAACCCTGAACCTCCCTGCGCCAGCCAACCCCCCACGGTCGACGATGGAAGTGATGAGGGATACGACCTCAAGTCGAAGCCGAGCTTGTTGACCCGCTTGAGCAAGTCCTCCCAGCGGGCGCCCGCCTCCACTGTCGCGCTGGGGGTGCCCATGGAGTCGACGCGCACAATCGCGTCCATGGCGGACATGTCCACCACTACGGCACCGTCCTGGGGCAAGACACCGCCATACCCCGAAGTAGATGCCGCGCGCGGAACCAGCCGAAGTCCCTCACCGCGCGCGAGACGCACCAGATCGCGGACCTCGTCCTCGCACACCGGCCGCACGACAGCCCCCGCGATGCCCGCCTGCACG
>JBBILP010000073.1:0-6525 GCA_037444885.1 Actinomycetota bacterium
AGGGCGGTCTGAGTCAGGCACGCCGTGGACGGCATGAGCGTATCCGGGGTCGAGGTGGCTACCACCAGCAGATCCACCTCTGCCGGAGCGATACCCGCATTCGCGAGCGCCTTGCGGCCCGCGCTGGCGGCAAGCTGCGATGTCGCCTCGTCCGCAGCGGCCATGCGACGTTCGCGAATCCCCGTTCGCGTGAGGATCCACTCGTCCGATGTGTCGACCATGCACTCAAGGTCTGCGTTGGTGAGTCTTCGTTCGGGCAGGTACGAACCTACTCCGATAATGGCGGCATGGCGCATAGACCGGTGGGTCTCCTCGGCGTTCCGGTAGAAAGGTGTGCGTAGTTTACCCTTACCAGTCCGATGGCGGGAAGCCGTCTCGCGGCTAGATCGCGGATTGCTCGATGTGGGCGGCGATCGCGCCGGTGAGGTCTCCGCGCGCGGCCTGAGCCGCCACCCGGATCGCGTTGCACACGGCTTTCTCGCGCGAGCTGCCGTGTCCGATGATGCACACGCCGTCCACGCCGAGAAGCGGTGCGCCGCCGTACGTGTCGGGATCCAGTTGATCTTTGAGGCGCTCCATCGACGGCCGCAAGACCGCCGCGGCTACCTTGTTCGGCAGCGACTCGAGCATGACTGCCTTGACCTGGCCGAGCAGAGCCTTTGAGACACCCTCCAGTAGCTTGAGAGCGACGTTGCCGGTGAAGCCGTCCGTGACCACGACATCCGCTGCGTCGCCGATGATGTCGCGTCCCTCGACGTTGCCGACGAATCCCGCTATCTGCGCTGCCATGAGCGCGTGCGCTTCCTGGGCGAGCTGCGAGCCCTTGGATGGCTCCTCGCCGATGTTCAGCAAGCCGATACGAGGTCGCGGATTGGCCAGCACCGTCTCGGCGTAGGCGGCGCCCATATGCGCGAACTGAACGAGATGCTCGGGTCTGCAGTCCGCCTGGGCGCCTACATCGAGCAGCACGGTAGGCGTCCGACCGCCGGGAATCACCGTGGCTATCGCCGGGCGCGAGATGCCCTTCACGCGCCCCATGATCAGCGTAGCCGCTGCCATGGCGGCTCCGGTGTTCCCGGCCGAGAAGAAGGCGTCGGCCTCGCGGGACTTCACGAGGCCACACCCGACCACTATCGAAGAGTGCTTCTTCTGGCGAACCGCGTTGGCGGGATGCTCGTGCATGCCGATGGTCTCCTCGGCAGCGACGGCGGTCGCTCGCTCATGCGAGGCAGCGAATGGCGCGACGACATCCTCGGGGCCGACAACGGTGACGAGCAGGCCCGCATCCTCGGCAAGTGCCGAGGAAACGCCGGCGAGCACCTCAGTAGGCGCGAAGTCGCCGCCGACTGCGTCGACGGCGACTTTGACGGACACACCCGGGTTCACGTGGAATGCCTACTCGGTGTCCACGATCTCCTTGCCGTCGTAGTAGCCACACGACGGGCATACCCTGTGCGGGAGTTTGGGCTGACGGCACTGCGGACAAACGGACTTCGCCGGAGCGCTGATCGCATGCGTGGCTCTCCGCGAGTCCCTGGCCGAGCGGGAAGTCTTCCTCTTGGGAACGGCCATTCGAAACCTTCCTTCCAAGCGCCCTGAAGGGCGTTTCTCCTCTTCTTGCCCACAGCTAGGCTGGTGGCACGGTGCGCAATAATAGCACACCGATCTTACCGTCGTCAGTCGGTCTGTGCTCCGAGCGCCCGCCCAAGACCGGAGAAGGGACCGGAATCCTCGGAGTCCTCATCGCACGCGCACGGAGCGTCGTTGCGATTGCGGCCGCAAGTCGGACAGATGCCGCGGCACTCCGGGTCGTGCAGTGGTGCGAACGGCGCTTCCAGCGCCAGCGCGCCCAGTATCGCGGGCGCAAGGTCCACGCGCGATTCGTGGATGATCTCGTAGTCCTGCTCCTCGGGTAGACCCGCCTGGTGCTCCGGTGAGACGTAGAAGCCCTCGACGTCCGCCGAGATGTCTGTCCGGAAGCGCTCGAGACACCGCGCGCACTCGGCCTCAACAGGCAGTGTGACCTGCCCGGAAGCGACGATACCCGCTCCCGTGTTCGTGAGAGTGAGGTCAAGGGACGCGGGTCCTAGGGGCGCGAATGCCTCGTCACCTACGACGAGTTCCGACAGTGGCATCGTGTCCGAGATGTGTATCTCGGCGGCCGTCTCATGGAGGATGTCCGAGACGTCGACTACGTAGCGTTCCATGGGCTGTGCGCGCGAGGAGCTAGGTGCGCTGCCCCCCGCCGACCTTGCCCTGCAGTCGATCTCGGCCTCGCTGCACCGCCGTAAGTAGCTTGCCGAGGTTCACCTCTAGGTTGGCGAGCATCTCATCGGCGTAGTCCTCAGCGCCGAGGCGGATCTCCCGCTCGCGCGTGCGGGCCTCATCTAGGATGCTGGCGGCCTGCTGCTCCGCGAGCTTGACCACTTCCTGCTCGGACGCGAGTGAATTCGCGCGCTCCCGGGCCTCCTCGAGCACCCGGTTGGCCTCCTTCTCGGCCTCCTCGAGCATCTCTTGGCGCTCCTTGACTATCCAGCGAGCCTGCTTGAGCTCGTCAGGGAATGTCGCGCGGATCTCGTCGATGAGCTCGAAGATCTTGTCTGGATCGACCAGCTTCGATGATGAGAACGGCATAGTCCGGCCCGTGTCCACGAGCTCTTCTATGCGGTCGATCAGGGCCATGATGTCCATCAGGCTACCTCCCTAGCGAGACCGCGCGAACCGTTCGGTCAGCGCGTCGCGCACGTGCTCAGGCACGAGACCCTCGACAGAACCTCCGTGTCTGGCGATCTCTTTGACCGCCGACGAACTCAAGAACATGTACTCCGGAATCGCCATGATGAACATGGTCTCGATCCCTCTGTCCAGACGGTAGTTCAGCTGTGCCATCTGGAACTCGCGCTCGAAATCCGTGACCGCCCGCAATCCCTTGATGATCACGCGCGCGCCCAGCTCATCCGCGAGGTCAACCAAAAGAGTATCAAAAGGGCGCACTGTCACGTTAGACATATGCCGAGTGGCACGTTCAATAAGATCGCACCTCTCCTCGAGTTGGAAGAGAGGCCCGCCTCCCTTGTCCGGATTCCGCGCCACCGCCACGATCAGCTCGTCGAAGATGCCGGCGGCTCTTTCGATTATGTCGAGGTGACCCGAGGTCAACGGGTCGAAGGTCCCCGGGCACAGGGCGCGCCTCAAGTAAGACCATCTCCTCCCACGCACACCGCGACACTGACCGTCGTAGTTCCATAGCGACGGGCCGGGCGCGGTGCGAATCCTTCCGGCCACGAGGGCACAGTCTCGGCGGAGTGCTCCCATACAACGAGCGCACCGTTCTCGACAGCGCCTGATGCACGCAAAGTCGAGAGTAGGCCCGCTACCTGGGCCGTCTGAATTCTATAGGGAGGGTCGAGAAAGAGCAACGAGAACGGCCGCCCCGGCATGTGCGCGCTCGCGGCCAAGGAGAAGACGTCCGCCGAGACGACCTTGGCTTCCGGCCCCGCGCCTAGAGCCGCCAGGTTGGCCTTCAGGACACGCAGCGTCTTGCGATCGCGCTCGACGAACACCGCCCGAGACGCGCCTCGCGAGAGGGCCTCCAGTCCCAGCGCGCCGGTGCCGGCGAAAGCGTCAAGGACAGCGCCGCCGCCAAGGTCTTGGCCAAGCTCCGAGACGAGCGAACTGAAGACCGCCTGTCGGACCATGTCCGAGGTCGGACGGGTGACCGTTCCCTTAGGCGCGGAGACGGGCCGGCCACCCCACTTGCCGGAGACGATTCTCATCCGCTGCTCACCCATTCCCACTGGCGGTTGAAGCGGCGGCGCAACTCGCGTGCGAGAGGAAGGTGCTCCGCTGTCCGCAGGTGGGGATCGGTGGAGACCAGCGCGACGGCATCCGCGCGAGCCTGATCGAGCAGGTCCGCGTCACGAATGAGTGATGCGAGGCGTAGCTCCGGCAGCCCATGCTGGCGCTCCCCGAGTACCTGCCCCTCCCCTCGGAGAACGAGGTCTCGTTCGGCAAGCTCAAACCCGTCGGCCGTCGTTGCGATGGCATCCATGCGCGCGCGCCCTTCATCGGTCGAGGGGTTGGCGAACAAGATGAACTCCCCCGGGTGTTCTCCCCTGCCGATCCGGCCTCGGAGCTGATGGAGCTGAGCCAGTCCGAATCGCTCCGCGTCCTCGACGACCATGACAGTGGCGTTCGGCACGTCGACGCCTACCTCCACAACGGTCGTGGCTACGAGGACGTCGATTGCTCCGGCTCGGAAGGCGTGCATCGTGGCGGTCTTGTCGGCCGGCTTCATCTTCCCTGTCAGGAGTCCGACTCTGAGGTCGTCGAAGACGTCGGCGCGCAGCCTCTCGGCCTCGCGCACGGCGGCCTTCGCCTCGGCAGCGGTCGATTCCTCCACGAGTGCGCAGATGACGTACGCCTGACGTCCGGCGCGAACGGCGAGGCGGACGCGCTCGTACGCCGAGGGCCTCAGTTGCGGACCCATCACCGTGGTCGTGACGTTGCTTTCCGCCGAACGCCCGCTCGGACGTTCGCGCAGGTAGGAGACGTCTAGGTCTCCGTATAGGGTCAGCGCGAGCGTCCGGGGGATGGGGGTGGCCGTCATGACCAGCATGTCGACGGCCTCGCCCTTCCCCCTGAGGCCGAGGCGCTGCACGACGCCGAAGCGGTGCTGCTCGTCGACGACAGCGAGCGACAGCGCGGCGAACTGAACTGTCTCCTCCAACAGAGCGTGGGTGCCGAACAGCACCGCGACCGAGCCCTCCGCTACCCGCCGGAGGGTCTCCGACCGCTGTGCCGAGGATGTCGATCCGGTGAGAAGGGTCCACGGGATCCCGAGGGTGTCGAGCAGCGGCCCCAGCCTCAAGGCATACTGCTCCGCCAGTACCTCGGTGGGCGCCATCATCGCGGCTTGCGCGAGTGTGTCCGCAGCCGCCGCGAGTGCGTGAGCCGCGACGATGGTCTTCCCGGTTCCAACGTCACCGAGCAGCATCCGGTTCATCGGTCTCTGCGACGCCATGTCCGCCAGGATCTCGCTGACGGCGCGAGTCTGGTCGCCGGTCAGCGAGAAGGGAGGGTCGTCGCGAAGAGCTGTGAGTGCTGGGCCATCCAGCACGTGCGGTACGCCCTTCCGTTCGTCGACGAGGCCGTGGCGCCGAATCGCTAGTCCGACTTGAAGGACAAAGAGCTCGTCGTACGCGAGGCGTCGTCGGGCATGGCCTGCGTCCGCCGATTCCTCAGGGAAGTGGATGCAGCGTAGCGCGGACGTGAGCGGCCACAGGTCGCGCTCGATGCGAAGTCTCGCTGGCAGGAAGTCCGGGACGTCGGAGTACTGGCCGAGGGCCTCGGCGACCAGGCGTCGCATCCAGTTCGTCGATATGCCCTCAGTGGCTCGATGAACGGGAAGTACGCGGGCGGTCAGCGTGGGATCGTCTTCCTCACCCAGCTTCTCGGCGAACGGAGTCCTGATCTGCTTCAAACCGAACTCCAACTGGACTCGGCCAGCGAAGGCCACGCGATCTCCGGGCGCGAAGCGTCTGGCCGCGTACGGCTGATTGAACCACACGCCGAGCAGGACCCCGGTACCGTCGACGATGCCGACTTCGGTGATCGTGAGGCGGGATCTCGGCTTCTTGACTCTTACCTCATGTACGCGTCCGACGACGGTGGCGTCCGAGCCCACCTGCACCTCTGCCAGCGTTGGCGTGGAGGTCAGGTCCAGGAAGCGGAAGGGATAGTGCCGTAAGAGATCCTCGACGGTCCGTATGCCCAGGCGTTCGAGAGCTACCGTTCGGGCATCGTCTACGAACCGCACGACCGAAACCGGCGAGTCCCATGCGGTCAGCGCTTCCGCCCGTTGCGTGGGGATGTTGGCCAAGCCCGATCTCCGAGGCGATTACAGAGGTCGGTGATACGCGAGTCCGACCGCTCCCGGTCCGGCGTACGTGCCGATCACGGCACCAACCAGCCCCACCGAGTCCAGTTCGTAGTGGGCGCCTGCCGAGTCGAGCGCTGCGATCAGGTCCTCGGCGGAAGACTGAGCGCAAGCGTGAAGAACGGTCAGCCGAGCGGGCTTCGTCTCGTCCGGCGTCTCCGCGGCGACGTGAGCCGCCAGCTCGGAAATCGCCTTTCGGAACCCCTTCACCTTCTTGAAGGGCTCGACGACACCGTCCTTGTTTATGCACAGGACCGGTTTGATGTTGAGAAGACTCGCCGCCAGTCCCTGCGCGCGGCCGGCTCGTCCGCCCTTCACCAGGTAGTCGAGCGTGTCGAGGATGAAGAACAGCTGCGTGCCGCTGGCCGCGGCGTTCGCCGCCCTCTCGATCCCGTCGGCGTCGAGCCCCGCCTTGCGAGCCTCGATCGCGGCCTTCAGCACGAGCGCCGTCCCCTGCGTGACCAGCTTTGTGTCGACGATTCGGACGGGTACGGGTGATTCCGCCGCCGCCAGGTTGGCGGACTCCACCGTGCCCGAGAGAGCCGACGAGAGGTGTACCGAGACGATCTCTTCACAGCCGGCGTCCG
>JBBILP010000074.1:0-6517 GCA_037444885.1 Actinomycetota bacterium
CAGGTTGGCGGATTCCACTGTGCCCGACAGAGCCGACGAGAGGTGTACCGAGACGATCTCGTCACAGCCGGCGTCCGCCAGACGGCCATAGGCGTCCTGGAACTCGGCGGGTGAAGGCTGCGAAGTCTTTGGGAGCGTCGGTGACTTGGCGAGCCTGGAATAGAACTCGTCAGGCTCCATGTCCACCCAGTCTCGGAAGGACTCATCGCCGAAAAGAACCTTGAGCGGAACCATCACGACGTCGTTTTCCGCAAGCCATGATGTTCCTAGGTCACACGTGCTGTCGCAGACTATCCCGGTCTTCGGCATGCCTCAACCTCCAAGTCGGCACCTGGCGCGTCGCTTCACTTCACTCGGCGGACATTATCAGGGGATACAGCGGCTGTCCGCCCCGATGCGACTCGATCTCAACGTCGGGGAGGGCTGCTCCGATCGCTTGTTCAATGGCCTGCAAGGCGACATCGTCCAGCTCGGCGCCGGCCAGCAGCATCAGTGTGTCCTTCTTGTCCGCTACGATCGAGGCGAGCTGGAGGGCGACATCGACTAGGTCGTCGCCTACCACCTCGATCTCCTTGTCCATGACGCCGATCAGCTGACCCTCGCGCACGCGTCCGGCCTTTCCCTTGGCGTCCTTGATCGCGGTAGTTATCTCACCGGTCACGACCGAGGCGGCGGCACGTGACATGTCGGCGAGGGCGCTCTCGATGTCGGCATCGGGATCGAACGCCAAGAGCGCCGCGAACGCCTGTGGAACGGACGTGGTCGGAACCACGTAGACGTTCTTGCCGGCGACGGCAGGGACCTGCTGAGCGGCAAGGATGATGTTTCGGTTGTTGGGGAGGATGAACACCGATTCTGCGTTCACTGCCTGCACCGCATCGAGCAGCTCCGCGGTCGACGGGTTCATTGTCTGTCCGCCGCTGACCGTCCGGTCCACGCCGAGGCTTGCCAGGATCTCCGCGAGACCGTCGCCGGCCGCGACTGCGACGAATCCCGCCGCCTTCCGCGGCGCGCCTCCCCCACCGTCGCGAAGAGCGGCCGTCCGGGCGGCCGTCTGCCTACGCATGTTGTTGATGTGGACATCGGCGACCTCTCCGTCTTGCGTCGCCCTTGCGAGGACCGCTGCCGGGCTGTCGGTGTGCACGTGGATCTTCAGTTCAGAAGGGCCTCCTACCACCAGCTCTGAGCCGCCGAGTTCGATGACCCACGCTTCGACGGTGGAGCGATCGAGGGCATCGCCGAAGAGCAGGAACTCGGTGCAGTAGAGATACTCCTGGTCATCCCAATCGTCAGCGGGGACTACCGCAAGCTCTCCCGTCGACGTCTCAATCGTGTCGGCAAGGCGCACGTCGTGTCCCTCAAGTGCCGCGACGAAGCCCTCGGCAAGGATAGCCAAGCCAAAACCGCCTGCGTCTACAACTCCGTTCTCCTTCAGCACCGGGAGCAGATCAGGTCCCCTGCGCACCGACTCGAACGACGCTTCGACGACGCGGGCGAGAAGGGGTCCGAGCGTCACTCCCGAGGACAGAGCGCCCTGCGCCGCGCCGGCCGCGTCGGCCACCACGGTGAGCATGGTGCCCTCCACCGGTTTGCGCACGGCCTGGTACGCGACGCGTCGGGCTCGGTCGATGGCAGCGGCCGCCTGCTCGGCGTCGATGGACGGTGTGGATCCCAGCACGTCGCACAGGCCTCGTAGGACCTGGCTGAGAATGACCCCCGAGTTCCCTCGTGCGCCCATCAGCGAGGCGTGAGTGATGGCCTTGCAGATGTCGGCGTTGGATGCGTGGGCGGGAAGCCGACCGAGCTCGTCTGTCACCGCATCCATCGTGAGCGACATATTCGTGCCCGTATCGCCGTCCGGCACGGGGAAGACGTTGAGGCGATTGACTTCCTCTACGCGTGCCTTCAGAGCCTGTGCGGCTGAGGCGACGAGTGTTGCTGCTGGCGGGCTAGTCAGGTCCATCGCTTCAGCCTCTGCAGTCTACTTCCGCACCTTGATCCCTTGTACGTGCACCTCGACCGAGGCGACCTTTATCTCGGCCATGGTCGTCAGTACGTATCGAACGCGTTCGATCAGGTTGTTGGAGACCTCCGCGATATTCGTTCCGTGCTCGACGATCACAAACAGGTCGACGCGGACGCCGTCCTCACCGCTTGCGATTCTGACGCCGCGGCGCAATCTCTCTCGCGAGAGCGCTTGCGCGACTCCATCGCGCAGCGTCGGACTCGCCATGCCGACCACTCCGTAGCATTCGAGGGCAGCGTAGCCGGCGATCTCGGCCAGCACGTCGTTGGCGATATGGACGGTGCCGTTGGGCGTGGCTTCGGACATGGTCTAGCTCGCTCCCTCCCCATCCTCGAGTTCGTTGAGTTCGGCCAGTATCTCAGCCACCGGAACGTCGTGCATCGCCGCCACGGAATCGAGGGTCTCAAGTTCGGCGGCGAGGCAGGAGGCACAGTGAAGCCCCCGCGCCTCAAGGATGGCCGCTGCACGAGGCGAGGAGAGGAGCACATCCTTGATAGGGGTGTCGGGCGTGAATCGCTGCACGCGGCCTCCGAGAACGGCGAGGTACTCGATGCCGCAAGTATAGCCGATGATCGGACTCAAAGACGCCAAGTTCTCACGCCCCGAGCGCGGCACTCCGCCCCCGCGAGCAGTCGGTACAGCGCTCGGGTTTCCTTGTAAGGCGCGCAGCGCGTGTGCTACTATGTGCCGCGCTTTGTGCCTGGATACTGACGCGTCACCCCTGACGCGAGGCCGAATAGGAGTCTTCGATGTCCCAAGTGTGCAGTGTTTGCGGAAAGCACCCCTCGGCGGGGCGCAACGTGAGCCACTCGCATCGTGTGACCAACCGGACCTTCCACCCGAATATCCAGCGGGTGACGGCCATCATCGATGGCTCGCCGAAGAAGGTCAACGTGTGCGCGAAGTGTCTGAAGTCCGGGAAGGTCCAGCGAGGCTAGACGGTCCTCGCCTAGTGCGGGGCGTGAGACTGCTCCGCGCCAAGGATCTCCACGAAGGTGTGAACGACCTCCGGGTCGAATTGCGTACCCGCCTTGTCCTGCAACTCCGCGATCGCCGATTGCGTTGACTTGGCTCGGCGATACGGCCGGTCGGATGTCATGGCGACGTACGCGTCCGCAACGCTCAGGATGCGAGCGCCGAGCGGTATCTCATCCCCCGCGATTCCGAGCACGTAGCCCTGCCCGTTGTACCATTCGTGGTGGTGGTAGACGATGGGGACGACTTCCGCCAGGGCTGGGGCTTGCTGGAGGATCTCCGCGGCCAGAACCGGGTGCATCTTGAGGATTCCCCGCTCGACCGTGGACAACGGCCGATCGGTTCCCGTGACGGCATCCCCCGCGGCCTCCATACCGATATCGTGGAGCAGTGCCGCGATCTCCAGGGCCTGCGAATCGGCCTCGTCCAGCCCCATCGCGTTGCCGATGGCCAGGGCGTACGAGAGAACTCGTTCGGTCGCTCCGGCCGCGTAGGGATCCTTCGTCTCCATGGCTATCGCGAGTGCCCGCAGCGTGGCGAAGTACAGTTGACGCACCGCGTTGACCGCATTCGCGTTTCGTAGTGCGACCGCTGCTTGCCGAGCGAGGAACTCCAGCGTGGAGAGGTGCGACCGCGTGAGTCTCGCCGGGAAGTGCCCGCTTCCCACGTTCAGGACGCCGAGCATCCCTTGCTCGTCCGAAATCGGCACTGAGACGGCGGACCTGACTCCTGGTCGGCGCGAACGGCTCGGCTCGCCGGGCAGATCCTCGACGAGGAGCGGTTGACGGCTGGCCAGCACCCACCCCGCTATTCCCTCCCCCTCGCGGACGGCGGTTGAGTCAACTATCTCCTTCGACAGGCCCTTGGACGCGGCGATGTGCATCACTCCGTTGGCGTCGAGGAGCATGATGCTTCCGGTGACCGCACCCGAGAGGGCCATTGCCCGCGCGAGCGTGGCTTCTATGACCCGCTGCGGGTCGAGCAGCCTGGACAGCTCTCGGGAGGACTCCATCAAAGCGCAGGCGGATTCGGTCTCGGCACGCGCGACGTACAAGGCGACGCATCCCGCGATGGCGCCGCGGAACGCTGCGGACATTTCGTTGAGCGCCTCAGCGTCCGGGGCGTCCTCCGAGACGATGTCGATTCCGACAGCACCCCGATTGCCGTTGGTGTGCACGGGGAACGCGTATCTCCAGATCGTTTCCGTGCCGTCCGGTCGATGGATCGTGGAGAGTCGCTCGAGGTGCGAACCGCCGTCCTGCACCGACTCACCCAACACACCGGAGCGCGTAGAGATGGGTTCCTGAGACGGCGACATGGGACCCGCAGCGCCGATCAGCCGAAGCGTCGCCGTGGCGGGGTCTTCGAGCCAGATGTGGACGGAGGTGGGTTCGGCAAAGACGGAGGCGTTCCAGAGAAGCGCCTCGGCTACGGCGACACACTCTATGGTCTCAGGGTACTTGTAGTGCTGCAGCTCCGGGCAAGGGTCGGGCGCGACGTCGCCGCCCTTGTTCTCTGGCTCGAGTGTCGGGGTGACCTCGGCGGTCGGCTCTGGTTCCTCCAGCTCGGGCTTTGGCGCCTCCGAAACCGGCTCCGGTGCCTCTGACTCCGGCTCCGGCGCCTCTAGCATCGGGGCCGGAACCTCCGGGGGTGGCGGAATCGCAGGCGCGTCGCTCCCGGCTTGAAGGTCGGGAGACAGATGGTCGGGCGTCGCCGACTCCTCGGACAGAAGGTCGTCGGCGGTAAGGTCGTCGTGGTCCGAGGCAACAAGGGCGGAATCGTGCGCGGGGAGTGCAGGTGGTTCCTCCGTTGCGGGCGCGTCAGCCTCAGCGGGAACGGTGGCAACCTCGCCAGGGCTACCTTGCGGGTCGGACGTACGTGTCGGCAAGATGCGATCGCGGATGCGGAGGACGAGGCTTCGGGACTGGATGGTGGCCGCTATGGCGGGCCGGGGTGGCCGAGCTTCGTTGTCGGGCTCCGGTTTCGGCTTCCGCGAGATAGGGGGCGCGGCCGGGCGTGTTCTCGCTCGAGGGGTTGTGCGCGCGACAAGCACAGCGCGACGACGGGAGAACAGGCGCCAGAGGGAATACGCGACCGTCACCGCGGCGACGGCGGCGAGCAAGAACGATATGACTGCGAGTACAGCGGAAGCTTCCTGCACGGCGATGACGCCGGTGGCGAAGGAGGCAGCCGCGAACACGGCAGGAATCCGTGGGTCCCCCGGGTTCATAGTTTTCCGTATTCGTTTCGGCCCCTCCATCGACGGATTATACCCACCTTCCCGCAGGAAGGCACGCATCGCGTATCCGCCAAGAGCTACCCCGGCACGAGAAACACGTCATCGAGCCCGGCGCCGAGGACCAGAACGAGAAGCCTGCCCTCCCCTACGCGAACCGTTACGACGTCGTCGGCAGCCTCGTTACTTATGCCGAGACTCGCGAGCGGGGGGATGGTGGCCTCTGCGAGCGGGTAGCGAAGTCCACTGGTGGTGACGCCGTTCGCTCCGCACGGGCTCAGCACGCCAACCCGGGCGCCGCGCGGAAGGCGCACGTTCAGGGAAGGACGGACTCCGGCGGTCAATCCCCATGCCGCGAGGCCGGGATCACGCGCCTCGGCAATGAGGCCGTCGTCGGTGAACAGCGCTCCGAGCGCGGCAAGGGTGTGATCTAGGCGATCTGAGAACGCCGCCGTGAGCGTAAGCGAGGTGGCGCCCGCAATACGGGCATGACTTATGGCGAGGTCGAGGTCCGAGAGATCCTTCTCCGGTGGGTAGCGGACGACGCGGATGCCCTCCCGCTCGAGTCGTTGGACGGTTCCGGGAGGTGATGAGTCGAAGTCACCCACCGCAAGATCGGGGCGGCGGCCGACGAGCGCACAGAGATTCGCGCCATTGTCCGCGGCAACCACCAAGTCGAAGCGAGAGACGAGACGCTGATAGAAGGTCTCCGCTCTGGAGGCGGGCGCCGCCCCGACCACGAGAGCCATCACGTCAGGTCGTCACCGCCCTTGTCGGAAGCGCGCGCTCGAGCGCCGGGAGGACGATCGCGGCCGCGGCGAAGCAGCCGGTCGCGGAGATTAGCACGTATGAGTTGTACCCGGCGGAGTACAGCCAGACGGACTGGCCCGGAGGAGCGTATGCGCCGAAGTACACGACTCCCGAAAGCAAGTGCGACGCGTACCGGCCAAGGGCCGCCAGGAGTATCGACGGCAGGATAACCGTCCATACGGCCGTGAGTTCGGAACTCCCCGCCACTGCCTTGCGCCACCGATTGGCGCCGATACCGGCAAGACCCACCAAGAGGTACGGGATGGGATAGTCCAAGACGAACTGGATCGGGTGAACGGGGGGGTACGGGTTCACGAGGTAGTCGAGGAAGCCGTAGAGCACGCCGGCCGCAAGGCCGGGCATGAGACCCCTGCGCAGCGCAAGCACCATGATCGGCAGCATGCCGAGCGCGATGCTGCCTCCCTGCGGCATCTGCCAGAGCTTGATCGCGTTGAGCACCACAGCCAATG
>JBBILP010000075.1:0-6306 GCA_037444885.1 Actinomycetota bacterium
TGGCCAACGACGTCTCAGAGCCGGATCTCGGCTTTGAGTCCGACAACAACCGCGTCTGGATGGTCTCGGCCGAATCCGTCGACGAACTGCCGGTGCAGAGCAAACGCTCGATTGCCCGAGGGCTATTGGATGGCGTCGCTGCGATGCTGCGGGAGCGGAGGACCTAGGGAAGCGAGGACTGCGCTTGATGAGTGGAAGAGACATGGACCTGTTCGGGTCGGCGCTGAAGCTGTCAGCTTACGTCGGTGAGGACGATACCTACGACGGCAAGCCGCTGTACGTGGCGCTGACGGAATCAGCCCGGACCGCGGGATGCGCCGGGGCGACCGTACTTCGCGGTGTCGTGGGATTCGGCGGTACAAGCCGGGTTCATGGCAAGCGAGCACTGCGTTTCTCGCAGGACCTGCCCGTGGTCGTGCAGGTCATCGACTCGGACCATAGGATCAGAGCGCTCGCCGAGGTGTTCGCCGCCATGGTGACCGACGGTCTCATCACCGTCGAAGACGTCGAGGTGCTCGTGTATCGCGGCGGCATGACAGGCGGCCCGGCGAAATAGGGCGGCGCCGAGGCACCCCACTTGAACGCCGGTGTCCAGCGGCTTAGTATGTGTGCTTGCCGCCTGGGCTGGTCGCCGGCGAGCATCACGGGCTGTGGCGCAGCTTGGTAGCGCACTTGACTGGGGGTCAAGGGGTCGCAGGTTCAAATCCTGTCAGCCCGACCAGCGAATGAGACGAGGCACCCTTCGGGGTGCCTCGTTTCGTCTAGCTGCGAAAACACATCCGCTAGCCTTGGATGTCGGTTCCAAACGCGTCTCGTTAGGTGTCGAAAGTCGGCCCGGCCGGTCGCCACGATACGGTGATTCCTGAGATTGTGATTGCATCGGAGGATGCGTCATGGCCGCATCAAGTTCGGTTGGCACTCCGCTCGGCACGCTTTCCAGGGCGCCCACGTGCTATCCACAGCAGATGGCGTCGCACTGGACGGATGTCATGTCTGATGTATACAATCTATCTCGACAGAATGGATTATGTGCATCAAACATGATTGGTGTCCGATGGTAGTCTCAAGAACGCTGGGGAAAGCGGAAGCCAAGTTCCTTGCGGATCTGGCATCTGCGGACAAGACGATCTTCACCACCGATGACGCTCGCAGTGTCACCGGAAGTTCTACATCGGCGGTCGATCTCATGATTGCGAGGCTCACCAGGAAGAAATGGCTGATCCGCCTCAATCGCGGCACCTATCTCATCGTCCCCTTGTCCGCCGGCGAGAAGGCCGAGTACTCGGAGAGCTGGTTCATCGTCGCGAGAGCCCTTATCGAACCAGCGGACTACTACCTGTCGCACTTCTCAGCTCTCGACATTCATGAGATGACGACCAATCCGGTCCTCACTGTCTACATCTCGACTCCTGTACGCAGGATCGAGAAGAGGATCGCGGGTGCAACGTACCGCTTCATTTCGGTCCGACCTCAGAACATGTGGGGGAGCGCCGAGACCTGGGTGACGTCAAGCCAGAGGGTTCGCGTATCGGATCTTGAGCGAACGATAATCGACTGCCTTGATCGTCCCGATCTGTGCGGTGGCGTCGTTGAGGTCGCCAATGGACTCTGGGCGAAGCGCGATGTGGTTGACTTCGAGAGACTCGCAGCCTACGCGGAGAGGCTTGGCAGGAAGAGCGTCATCAAGCGTCTCGGCTTCCTGCTGGGAGTGTTCGAACTCGGAACCCCAGAGCTCACAGGCGCACTGATGGAGGCTCTATCCCCAAGCTATGCGCTGCTCGACCCGACGCTACCTGACGAAGGTCACTACCTCCGGAAGTGGCGAGTGCGGGTCAATCTCAATCCCGAAGAACTCCGAGCTGCGGTGACGACCTGATGACGATGAAGCGCCGGTGATCACTCAGCGCGAGATATCGCAACTCGCTTACCGAACTCAGATGAGCGACCGGGTCATCGAGAAGGACTACGTGCTGACCTGGCTACTGACGGGAATCGCTGATTCGCCACTCGCCGAACATCTTGCCTTCAAGGGCGGCACGGCGCTCAGGAAGATCTACTTCCCAGAGTATCGCTACTCGGAGGACCTAGACTTCACCGTTGTCGGAAGCATCGATGCGGACGATATCCTCTCGACACTGCAAGAAGCCATGATAGGACTTGCCGCGAGTGTAGGTCTCCAGTTCGAGTTGCCGGTACAGCGCACCGAGAGGTGTGACGGCAGTCTCACCGCCTATGTTGACTTCGTTGGACCACTGCAGGCACGCCTTGGCAGCCGCGACATCAAGATCGATTTCACTCTCACCGAGACGATGATCTTCCCGGTGGATCCCAAACCGATTCTCTCCGGCTTCAGCGACCGAGTCGATCGGATGATGCCATCATATGCCCTTGAGGAGATTCTGACCGAGAAGCTGTGTGCGGCCATCGGCCGCACAGAACCGCGGGACGTCTACGATCTGCACTTTCTGCTGGAGCTCTCCGGCATCGACTTCGATCGCATCCCGTCTGCCTTCGCTGAGAAGGCCCGCTCAAAGGGCGTTGACCCGTCTCGTTTGGACGAGGC
The DNA here is from genome assembly GCA_037444885.1 of Actinomycetota bacterium. Lineage (GTDB taxonomy): Bacteria > Actinomycetota > Coriobacteriia > Anaerosomatales > JBBILP01 > JBBILP01. The sequence continues at coordinate 2,564 of JBBILP010000075.1, forward strand.
GCTTCTGAGGCCGAGACTCAAGGGAATGTGGGAGACTCGCCTGCGGCATCAGGTTGGCGATCTCCCACATGTCGAACAGGTGTTGCGGGAGCTGAACCGGAATCTACGACGGTATCAACTGGTGAATCTCAGTCCGTAGCGGCAGGCGCACGGCAACCTTGGTCACCGCGTGCCGAAGTTACAGACGCGTCCGCTAAGTCCGACCATGTAGTTGGCGGAGCACGCAGACCGACGTGCTTTTTACGAGCGAACGGGACGGCGCAAGCCGCCCCGTTCGTGTTTCGCTCAGCTTCATGTGATCCGGTTCCGTCGTAACGACGCGCGCGGCCGCCCGGCTCAGAAATATAGGGTATGCTGATGCCACACATACCAATAGGTGATAAGCTGGTAGCACCATTGGGGCTAGGGCGAGGAGGAACCTGTGACCGGAAACGTTGCTGTCGACTACACGGAGATGTGGACCGACCTGGGTCTGAACGTCCCCGCACACTGCGCACTGCTGAACGCGCTGGGTCCCGCCTACGAGTCGATCTACCTCACCCAGACGAGTCGTCCCAAAGGCATGGAGTACTTCGACTTCGTGATGAGTGAGATCCACGGCCTTCGAATCAAGGAATTGCTGGATCACAAGGCTGCCGGAGGCTCGGTGATCGGTACGTTCTGTGTCTACGTGCCAGAGGAGATCATCCGCGCGCTTGGCGGGCAGGGAATCGGGCTGTGTGCTGGCGCCGAGGTAGCGCTTCCGGAGATCGAGCAGGTCGTGCCACGTAACACCTGCGCGCTCATCAAGTCGTTCGTGGGCTTCAAGCTCGCGAAGATATGCCCGTACGTGGAGAGTACGGACCTCGTGGTCGGGGAGACGACGTGCGACGGCAAGAAGAAGGCCTACGAGGCCTTCGGCGAGAGGCATCCGACGCATGTCATGGAGCTCCCGCAGATGAAGCGGCCGGAGGATCGTGCGCTTTGGCGCGGCGAGATCGACCGCCTCGTCGCGAAGCTCGAGAACTTGACGGGTCGCAAGTTGGACGCGGAGTCTTTGAAGGTGGCGATTCGTGAGGTCAACGAGAAACGTCGTGCCCTGCAGCGCCTCAACGAGGCTCGCAAGTCCGCACACGTGCCGATTTCCGGCAAGGACGCGCTGCTCGCCGTCCAGGTGGCGTTCTACGATGACGTTCCCCGCTTCACCCGAATGGTGAACGCGATCGCCGACGAGCTCGAGGACCGAGTCGCCGAGGGCAAGGGTGTCGCCGCGCAGGGCGCGAAACGCATCCTCGTCACGGGCTCGCCCATGGCCATTCCGAATTGGAAGGTGCACCACGTCGTGGAAAGCGCTGGCGGTGTGGTCGTCGCCGAGGAGCTGTGCACGGGAAGCCGCTACTACGACACGCTTGTCCCCGAGGACGGCGCGACGGTCGAGGAGATGCTCGATGGCATCACCGACAAGTACCTGGGCGTGAATTGCGCCTGCTTCACGCCGAACGAAGGCCGCATCGAAGACATCATTCGTATGGCCGCCGACTACCAGGTGGACGGCATCATCCACTACGCGTTGCAGTTCTGTGCCCCCTATCTGTTCGAAGGCTTCAGCGTCGACAGGGCGGCCAAGACGACAGGTATCCCTCTGCTCAAGATCGAGACCGACTACTCCATGGAGGACGCTGGCCAGCTCTCGACTCGAGTCGAGGCTTTCCTCGAGATGCTCTAGGCGGAAGTGGTCGCGGCCATGCGCGTTCTTGGGCTTGACATCGGCTCGCGGAGCGTCGAGGCGGTCTGGCTTGAGGACGGTCGGCTGATTGACGCCGCGGTGGCCGATTCCGGCTTCGATCCGCAGGAAGTCGCCCGACGGTTCGTCGGGTGCGGCGCATACGATGCGGTCGTTGCGACGGGCTACGGTCGACATGCGGCCCGAGAGGCGTTCGGCTGTGAGGTGGTGACTGAGATCAAGGCCTACGCCTTGGGCTCGAGTCGCCTCTTCCCTCAGGCGTCGTCGGTGCTCGACATCGGAGGTCAGGACACGAAGGTCATCATCCTCGGGGACCAGGGCAAGGTGCTCGACTTCGAGATGAACGACAAGTGCGCGGCCGGTACAGGCAGGTTCCTCGAGGTGATGGCGAAGGCACTTGGCTTCGAGCTGGAGGAGATGGCGAACGGCGCGCTCTCGGGCCACATCGATGAAATCAGGATCTCGAGCATGTGCACGGTCTTCGCCGAGAGCGAGGTTACCGGGCTCGTCCACCGGGGAGCCGATCGTCTTGCGGTCGCTCGAGCGCTGCATGACTCCATAGCCAAACGGACGCTGTCGTCACTCAAGCGGGTCGGAGCTCGAGAGCCACTGGTGTTCGCTGGTGGCGTGGCCAAGAACCGAGCCATGGTGGAACTCGTGTCGGCGGGATTCGACGGCGAGGTCCTCGTACCGGATGATGCCCAGACCGTCGGGGCGCTGGGGGCCGCGCTCAGCCACGAATCGTCGCCACGCCTCAAGCCCGCGCAGACTCGAGGGTGGGCCGACCGGTGACACGCGAAGGCGCTCGTCCCCTCGGGCTGAGCGCCTTCTTCCCTTCGCCGCGCACACCGCGAACAGCTATGCTTGTGTAGCGCGCGTTCGTGCGCACAGCCTGCCAGAGGGTGCGGCGGAGGGACCTTTCCTTGAGTGCTCAGGCGACAGTCAGGTGGAGCGACGACGGCGGCGTTCGGACCGGCGGGCTGGATGTGCTAGATACGACCCCCGAGGGGTCGGTGGTCTGGATTGACGTTCTCGGGCCGGACGAGCAGGTCATGGAGTCGGTCGCTCGTCGATTCGACCTCCATCCACTGGCGGTCGAGGATTGCCTCCACTATCCGCAACGCCCCAAACTTGACACCTACGAGCATGGTCTGTTCCTGATCTGGCTGATCCCGGAGCAAGTGGCCGACGACGGACTGAACCTGCGGGAGCTGGACGTGTTCATCGGTCAGGACTTCCTGGTGACTGTCCACCGTGAGCGCCTCGACGCCATCGATCGAGTGGCCGCCGAGGCGGAGCGAGTGCTGCCACGCGGATCCGATTGGACCCTGCACGCGATCATCGACATCGCGGTGGACAGCGTGTTTCCCATCCTCGATGCCTTATCGGACACACTTGAGGAACTCGAGGACCGCATGCTTGAGAGCGCCGAGCGCGAGCACCTCCACGGGCTCTACGCCGCCAGAAGACTGCTGGTCGCCCTGCACAAGGTGGTAGGGTCCGAACGAGATGTGCTCCGCGGGCTGGTGCGCGAGGAGGCGCTGGTAAGCGCCGAGGCGTACCGGTACTTCCAGGACATCGGCGATCACCTTGCTCGCGTCGAGGACGGCGTGGAGACCTACCGAGACGTCGCGTCCGGCGCTATGGACATCTACCTCTCTGCGGTGTCGAACCGATTGAACGTCATCATGAAGCAGCTCACCATCGTCGCCACGATCTTCATGCCGCTCACCTGGATCTCCGGAATCTACGGTATGAACTTCCAATACATGCCCGAACTGGAGTGGCGATACGGGTATGCCGCCGTGATGGTCGGCATGCTGGTGATCGCGGCCGGGATGCTGGCGTTCGTTCGGAGGAGGGGCTGGTGGTAGGGGAGCGTCCTTCCGAGGACCCCGCTCGCGGGCACGAGAGTCAGACCGTCTACTCGGTCGCGAACATAATCACCATTCTGCGCCTGATTCTGATTCCGTTCTTCTTCGCGGTGATTCTGTCGGATCGGCCGAACCGAGACGTGCTC
>JBBILP010000076.1:0-6257 GCA_037444885.1 Actinomycetota bacterium
TCGACAAGACCTGAGTGTCATGCGCTCAACTGCTGGCATCGCCCTTGCTTCGAGATTCATACTCGTCTGCTTCGCGGCGAGTGCCGAGTATAATGTCCGTAGGGGCACGAAGGGGCTTCACTCGGCAGGCTAGCCGATTCGTCTCAAAGGGGTGCTCGTCTGATGTTCGAACGCTTCACAGAAAAGGCGCGCCGGGTCGTGGTCTACGCGCAAGAAGAAGCCCGGATGCTCAATCAGAACTACATCGGGACCGAACACCTGCTTCTCGGGCTTATCCGAGAGCAGGACGGGATAGCCGCCAAGGCGCTCGAGAGTCTCAACATCTCGCTTGAGGACGTCCATCAGCAGGTGGAAGAGTTGATCGGCCGTGGCACTTACGTGCCAACGGGACACATTCCCTTCACACCGCGCGCCAAGAAGGTGCTCGAGTTGTCGCTGCGCGAGGCCCTGCAGCTCGGCCACAACTACATCGGTACCGAGCACATCCTGTTGGGCTTGATCCGAGAGGGTGAGGGGGTCGCCGCCCAGGTGCTGCTCAATCTCGGCGCGGACCTGGAGAAGGTGCGCTCGGCGGTCATCCAGCTGTTGTCCGGCTACTACGGCAAGCAGGCCGAACCGGGCGAAGAGCGTCGAGGCGCCGCGAGCACGATGCTGGACGAATTCGGCCGCAACCTCACAAGGCAGGCCTCGGAGGGAAAGCTCGACCCCGTCATAGGTCGTACGCAGGAGATCGAGCGCGTGATGCAGATACTCTCGCGTCGCACCAAGAACAACCCGGTGCTGATCGGTGAGCCCGGGGTGGGCAAGACCGCGGTTGTGGAGGGCCTGGCCCAATCCATATCGCGAGACGAGGTGCCGGAGATCCTGCGCGACAAGCAGTTGTACACCCTAGACCTAGCCGCACTCGTGGCGGGCTCCAAGTACCGAGGCGAGTTCGAGGAGCGGCTGAAGAAGGTCATGAAGGAGATTCGCGAGCGCGGCGACATCATCCTGTTCGTGGACGAGATGCATACGCTGGTGGGCGCCGGGGCCGCCGAGGGCGCGATCGACGCCGCCAGCATAATCAAGCCGTCTCTGGCCAGGGGCGAGTTGCAGACTATCGGAGCCACGACGCTGGACGAGTATCGGAAGTACGTGGAGAAGGATCCCGCGCTAGAGCGCCGGTTCCAGCCTATACTCGTCGGCGAGCCTTCGGTCGAGGAGACCATAGAGATCCTGCTCGGACTACGCGATCGCTACGAGGCGCATCATCGTGTGTCCATCACCGACGCGGCCATCGACGCCGCCGCGCATCTGGCCGACCGCTACATCAGCGACCGTTTCCTTCCCGACAAGGCGATCGACCTTATCGATGAAGCCGGAAGCAAGATGCGCATCAAGATGATGACAGCGCCCCCCAGCATCAAAGAAGTCGAAGATAAGCTGAAGCGAGTTCGCGCCGAGAAGGAAGCGGCCATCGAGGCTCAGGAATTCGAGAAGGCCGCCGCTCTTCGCGACAGCGAGAAACAGGTGTTGGCCGAGAAGCGCGTCGAGGAAGAGGCATGGCTCAAGCCGGACAACCGGCGGGTAGTTGAAGTCACCGAGAGCGAGATCGCCGAGGTCGTCTCGATGTGGACCGGCGTGCCCGTGGCGAACCTCACGGAGGAGGAGACGACGAAGCTCCTTCGCATGGAGGCCAGCCTTCACGAGCGGATAGTGGGTCAGGACGAGGCCGTCGTTGCGGTCTCCAAGGCGATTCGACGCACGCGCGCGGGTCTTAAGGACCCCAAGCGGCCAGCGGGTTCGTTCATATTCCTCGGTCCCTCTGGTGTCGGCAAGACCGAACTCTCCAAGGCGCTCGCCGCATTCCTGTTCGGTAGCGAGGATGCGCTTATCCAGCTCGACATGTCCGAGTACATGGAGAAGCACACGGTCTCTCGGCTGATAGGCTCTCCTCCGGGCTACGTTGGATTCGAAGAGGGCGGGCAGCTCACCGAGCTGGTCCGTAGGCGCCCGTATTCGGTCATCCTCTTCGATGAGATCGAGAAGGCGCATCCAGATGTCTTCAACGTCTTGCTGCAGATTCTCGAAGAGGGTCGCCTCACGGACGCACAGGGACGCAAGGTCGACTTCAAGAACTCGATCATCATCATGACCTCCAACCTCGGCGCGCGCGATATCGCCAAGGGCAAGACCCTCGGGTTCACGATGGAGAGCGACTCCGGGGCGATTCCCTACGAGGCATTGAAGGAACGCGTCACCGGCGAGCTCAAGAAGGTGTTCAGGCCCGAGTTCCTCAATCGAATCGACGAGGTCATCGTGTTCCACGACCTCGCTCGCGAGGAGATAGAGCAGATCGTTGATCTGATGATCTCGCACCTTCGTGACCACCTGAGCCATCACGGGATCGGTCTCGTGCTGTCTCCAGCGGCCCGCGAGTTCCTCGCACGTGAGGGTTACGATCCCACGATGGGCGCCCGGCCACTCCGCAGGGCGATTCAGCGCAGGCTGGAGGATCCGCTCTCAGAGCAGATACTCGCTGGTCAATGGCGGGTAGGTGACGTCATCGACGTGGCAGTTACTGAGGACGGTCTCTCCTTCCTGAAGTCCGACGCGCTCACGCCCCCCGTCGAGAAGGCCGCCGCGGAGAAGGCTCCCAAGCCGGCCATGCCACGGAAGGGGTCATCGCGCGGGTCTGGCAGCGTGCGCGGCGGCGCCGCGAGCGAGTAGTCCATGCCGAAAGCCCGAGTCGTCTGGCGCTGTCAGCAGTGCGGGCATTCCGCGCCGAAATGGCTTGGTCGCTGTACCGCCTGCGGCGAGTTCGGCACGTTCGTTGAGGAACTCGCCGCCGAGTCGTCTCCTCGCGCGGTCGCACGAATCCCCGGCAACCCGGTGCCGCTGGGGAGCAACGGCGACAGCGAGGAGGTGCGCCATCCCACGCGTTCCGCTGAGTTCGATCGCGTGCTCGGAGGCGGACTCGTGGCCGGCTCCCTCGTGCTACTCGGCGGCGAGCCGGGCATCGGCAAGTCCACGCTGCTCCTGCAAGTCGCGCATTCGCTCGCCGAGGCCGGCTGCTCGGTCCTGGTTGCGAGCGGGGAAGAGTCGGCACGCCAAGTCGGGATGCGCGCCACCCGCATCGGCTTGCTCGGGTCGTCCGTTCAGGTTCTCGCCGAGGTCGACTTGGGGGTGATCGAGGCTACCGTTGCGGCGGGAGGGCACGATGTGCTGATCGTCGACTCGATCCAGACGTGCCTCGACCCCGATCTTGCTGGCGCCCCGGGAAGTGTGGGCCAGGTTCGAGCGTGCGCCGCGCGCCTCATGCGAATGGCCAAGGACGGTGGTGTGACCACGCTCATCGCGGGGCACGTCACGAAGGACGGGGCGATTGCTGGCCCTCGCGTCCTGGAACACATGGTGGACACGGTCGTCTACTTCGAGGGCGACCGCGATCACGCTTTCCGCGTAGTGAGGTCGACGAAGAACCGCTTCGGGCCGACGGGAGAGGTCGGCGTGTTCGAGATGACGGAAGCCGGCCTTCTACCCGTTGAGAACCCGTCGCACATGCTGCTGTCAGACGAAGCAAGCGCCGTGTCTGGCTGGGCCGTGACTCCGATAATCGAAGGCACGCGGCCGATGCTGGTGGAGATTCAGGCGCTCGTGTCGTCCAGCTACCTGCAGATGCCAAGGAGGCTCGCCACGGGCATCGAGACCTCCCGCGTCCTGCAAGTCATGGCCGTGCTGGAGCGCCGGGCTGGCATCACATTCGCGGGACAGGACGTATACGTCTCGACCACCGGTGGTGTGCGCGTCTCGGAGCCGGCGGCCGACCTGGCACTGGCGCTCGCCCTCAGCTCGGCGGCGCGGGACATCGCTCTTCCGAGGATGCTTGTGGCGTTCGGAGAGGTGGCGCTCACGGGCGAACTCCGTCGAGTCGGCCGCGCCGAGGCAAGGCTGAAGGAAGCGGGCCGACTTGGCTTCATGGAGGCGCTATGCCCTGCGGGAACCATGTCGGCCGAGGGTGCGCCGAGAGTGGTGGAGTGTCGGTCAGTCGCCGACGCTGTCACCGCGCTCGTCGGGAGCGCGTAGCGTCAACGACTCGGTTCGCTTACTCTTGCCGCAAGGCATCAATCTGCACTGACCTGTTCGCGTGGAGGGCGCATGCAAGCCGGTGTCGATGAGTTCATGAGATCGGCGCTCGAGAGCGTAGCCCCTGGTACACCGCTCCGCGAGGGGCTGGAGTACGTCATCTCGGCACGCACGGGAGCGCTTATCGTGATCGGGGACGAGGACGGAGTCGCGCCCCTGTGCAACGGCGGCTTCAACGTGGGCATCCCATTCACCGCTCAGCGTCTGTTCGAACTCGCGAAGATGGATGGCGCGATCGTTCTGGACGGCAAGTGCGAGTCCATTCTCAGGGCCAACGTGCACCTGGTTCCGGATCACAAGTTGCCGACATCCGAAACGGGCATGCGCCATCGGACCGCAGAGAGAGTGAGCAGGCAGACCGAAGCCCTGGTGATCTCCATCTCTCAGAGGCGCGACGTAGTCAGTCTGTACAAGTCGGGCGCGAAGGTCGTCCTTGAGCCCGTGGAGGTGCTGCTCGCCAAGGCGAACCAAGCGCTTCAGACGCTGGAGCGATACCGGATACGGCTCGATCAGGAGACGGCCCGGCTGACATCGGCCGAATTCGACGACCTGGTCACGCTCAGCGACATCGCGGAGATCGTCAGGCGGTTCGAGGTCGTGATGCGCGTGTCGCGCGAAGTAGGACGGTACACGGCTGCGCTCGGCATCGAGGGCCGCCTCGTGCGAATGCAGGCCGAGGAGCTGACTGCGTCCGTGGAGGAGAACTACATCTTGCTTCTGCGCGATTATGCGGTAGGCGGCGGCCCTCGGAAGGCGTCATCGATGAAGGCGGCTATCGAGGACCTCACTGCCGAGAGGCTGCTGGAGAACGATGTCATCGCTGGTGTCCTAGGATATCCTGCGAGCAGTCGAATAGAGGAGCACATCCAGGGACGCGGCCATCGCGTCATGAACAAGATTCCGATGCTGCCGACAACGGTGATCTCGCGGGTCATCGAGCGCTTCGGTACGCTCGCCGATCTCCTCCAAGCCTCTCCCGGGCAGCTCGACGACGTCGACGGCGTGGGAACACGGCGTGCGGAGGCGATCACGGACGGCCTGAAGCGCGTACGCCGAGAGGCGGGCGCATAGGCGAGGACGCACGCGGGGACGCACCGCGCGGGGACGCAGGAAGCCCAGGTGCATCGCTCAACCCTCCCTAACCTGGTAGAATCCTCTCATTCATACCGCCTCATGTTGCCGATACAAACATCGAACCCGGAGTCGGACTGCGGACGGCTAGGGAGGTGAGGCTCGAAAGGCGCTTGACGCCATAGAGCACACGATGATCGTTCACGTGACCCGACTCGCATTCATTGCGGGCGGCGCGCTGGGCGGCCTCGCGGTCTCGAGGATAGTCAACTGGTCCGAACAGACGGGCTTCTCGGAATTCTTCGTCCTGATCGTCTTTATCATCCTGGGAAGCTCGATCGGCTACGTTCTAGGCGGCATCCTCGGTCGTGAGCTGGCAGCCGCGTACACTCGGCTGGAAGAGCGCTTGTACGAGCTGTCCCCAGGTGACCTGCTCCTCTCGGCGACCGGCCTCATCCTGGGGCTGGTGATGGCGCTTCTCGTCACCGTTCCCTTGCGGTACGTCGAGCCGAGGTGGCTGGCCTTCGTCGCGACGGTTCTGACGTTCGGCATGTGCGCTTACGTGGGCATGCGAGTCGCGATGCTCAAACGCGACGACTTCGCCCACGCCTTTCCGCGGCTGAGCGGGCAGACCATACGTCCCGCGCGCGGCGGCGGCGTGCCGACGAAGTATCTGGATACGAGCGCGGTGATCGATGGAAGGTTCCTTGAGGCGCGTGCGGCTGGCTTTCTCGAGGGCCGAATCGTCGTGCCGCGCTTCGTTCTCGCGGAGCTGCAGACGCTCGCGGACTCCGCCGACGATGCTCGCCGAGGGCGAGGTCGTCGCGGCCTCGACTTGCTGGAGGCGAATCGCGAGGCGAGCGATTCCATCGACGTGTTCGAGATCGACTACCCAGATCTGTCCGAGGTCGACGAGAAGCTCATGAGGCTGGCCGAGCAGACCAAGGGGGCAATCGTCACGGTCGACCACAATCTCAGCAAGGTCGCCCGCGTCAAGGACCTGCACGTGCTGAACCTCAACGAGCTGGCAGCCTCACTTCGTCCGGCATACCTTCCCGGAG
>JBBILP010000077.1:0-6213 GCA_037444885.1 Actinomycetota bacterium
GCACTCTCCTTCGATCCCGGAACGTACTCAGCCACACCGGCGCTCACTGTCACCGTGGTGCCGGTGCCACGCAGCACCTGCCCCGCACCCGCGGCGACCGCCGATCGCATGCGCTCCGCGACAGAAGCCGCCTCCATGCCACCTGTATTCGGAAGGAGCGCCAGGAACTCCTCGCCCCCGATCCGGGCCACGACGTCATACGCCCTCGCTCCGGAGGCTATCGCCGCGGCACATGCCTTGAGTACGTCGTCGCCGACGTGGTGGCCGCGCGTGTCGTTCACGTCCTTGAAGTTGTCCAGATCGAACATCACTACCGACAGCTCCTCGCCGGCGCGGTCCGCGCGCTGAACCTCATCCCCGAGCCTCCGCATCGCCATTCGGCGGTTGAAAAGCCCGGTCAGCGAGTCGAGGGTTGCCAGATCGCGGAGCAGTCTCTGCGCCTTCAGCAAGGAGCGGAACAGGCGCGTCATTATCAGGTAGAGGGCTAGCATGAGCGCCGCGAGGGACGCCACGAGGACGACTCCCGTAAGTACCCTGCCGACCGTGATCTGGTAGATGACGTCGTCGGCGGAGATGCTGACGATCACGCCGCCACGAAGTTCGCCTACCTTGTATCCCTGGGTCGCGTGGCACCGCAGACAGGAGCGAGTCACCCACAAGGGATGCACGTACTGGAAGTAGTTCCTTCCGTCCCGAGTCGCAAACCAGTATGCCTCGTCCGCGCCGCCCGCTATTCGCCCGAGCGCTTCGGCCTCGCGATCGCTGGCTCGGTTCCGCGGATTGAGCGGCTTGGTGCTCGACAGGTGGAAAAAGACCTTCTCGCCCTCGCGCAGCGCAGTCTGCTCGCCCCGGCGCGTCAGCAGAGCGGGGTCCTGCAGGACGTAAGAGCTGCCATCGCGATCTCGAATGCGCGCCTTGATCTCCGGGACTTTGGCGAGGTAGGGATTGAGGGTCGTGTCCTCCGACTCGGGCACGTAAACGCCGCCGTGCTGTGATTCGAAGGCGCGCGTCGAGACCACTTCCGACGAAAACGCCCTCGCCTGCGACAGGAGCTGCTCGCGAAGAAGCTGCTCGGTTCTCCACTGGAAGCCGAGGAAGCTCGCGACGAGTGCCAGCGCGATCAACCCCGCAGCCGCTATCAGCGCCTGCCGGATGCGCGCCTGTGAGTCAGCGGCCCGACCGAGCGAATCGACGTCTTCGATCGCCGTCTCCGCGATCAGGCCCTCATTCTGCTCCTGTGTCGTCCGCATCCTCTGTCTCTAGCTCTCCCAGCAACATCGTGATGCGTTGTTGCGCTTGGCCGAGGGTTTCCCTCAGGGCCTTCAGCAGTTCGACTCCTCGCTCATAGCGCGCAAGGCTGTCTTCGAGCGGCATCGTTCCCGATTCGAGCTCGGCCACGATGCGCTCGAGTTCGGCGAGCGCGTCCCCGAACCGCAGTTGGTCGGAGCACGGCGCTTGCTCGGTCATCGGGCGGCCTCCTCTTCCTTCGTCTCGACCCGGCAACCCAGGGCACCGTCCGCCAACCTCACCCGCACGATCTCGGCCAACGAAACCTGCCCGGCTGAGCGTATCACCGTTTCGCCGTCCTCGGCGTAACAGACAGAGTAGCCACGCCGCAGTATGCCGAGAGGAGACAGATCCCCCAGCCGCGCTTCGAGCAGGGCGACAGACGCGCCCGCCGCGGACACAAGCCGTCCGCCCACGCTCACCAGGCGTTCGTCCGCCGAGCGAAGCCGATCGGAAGCCACATCCAGCCGTCGTGGAAGCGCCCGCTCAAGGGAGCCGCTCAGTCCGTCCAGCGTCTGCTCCCACGCTCCCAGGATGCGACGGGCGTCACAGAAGAGCGGGCGCCCGGACAGCAGCGCAACACGGTGCTCCAGCGCCTGCACTCGATAGGCCAGCCCGCGGGCGAGCCTCGTCGAGATGTGCTCCAGCCGGCGCATGAGGTCGGCTGAGGCCGGCGTCGCCGCTTCTGCTGCGGCAGTCGGAGTGGATGCCGTGAGATCCGAGACCATGTCCGCGATGGTTGTGTCCGGCTCATGCCCGATGCCCGTGACAACTGGAATCGGACAGGACGCTACCGCGCGCGCCACCGCTTCGGAGTTGAAGGGCATCAGGTCCTCATAGCTGCCCCCACCCCGGCCGAGTATCACCACATCCGCCCCGGCCTCGGTCACAACCCTAAGGCCCTTCACGATCGCCTCGGCGGCACCGTCACCCTCCACCAGGACACCGGCGATCAGGAGTTCGGCCACAGGATACCTGCGTCCCAGGGTGCGGATGACGTCGTGTACGGCCTTCCCCCTCGGCGACGTCACTAGGCCTATCCTCGTGGGAAACGCGGGCAGCCGACGCTTGCGATCCGAACTCGTGAGGCCTTCCGCCTGGAGGCGCCGCGCCAGTGCCGCAACCTGCATGCGCAAGACGCCCTCGCCAGCGAGAGCCAGACGCCTGACCTGGAACTGCATGCGGCCCTTCGCGGCGTAGACCGTGAAGACGCCCTCCGCCTCAACGAGGCTTCCACATCGCAGAGAAACCCCGGACTCGCTGTAGGCATCGCGCCACATGAGGCACGGCATCACCGCGCCCTCGTCAGCCAAGGAGAAGTAGACCGCCTTGTAGCTTGGCTTGTCCGAGACCTCGGACACCTCGCCGACTACGACGAGACGCACTCCCTCGAGCGCCTTCCTGGCAAGACCTAGCGCCTCGGAGACCGACAGAGCGCGCATCTCTGGCACGGCAGCACCTTCCTAGCGTCCTTCGGCGATTCTACCAGCTAGAACAGCCGCCGAACGAGGAGGTTCGCACGGCGCTCAGGAGGGTGTGGGCATGGGACTCGGCGTGAAGGCTAACGTCTCCGGGCCAGACCCAGGAAGTAGACGAGCTGCAGGATGGCCGTTAGGGCCGCTGCCACGTATGTCAACGAGGCAGCCCGGAGCACGGCGCGCGCGCCGGCGACCTGATCCGGCGGCAGATAGCCGGTGGCCAGGGCGGTGACGGCGCGTCGAGAGGCATCGAATTCGACCGGCAGGGTGACTATGGTGAAGAGCACGGCGCCAAGGAACAGCACGATGCCCAGATCGACCAGGAACGCCAGGCCCGACCCGCCCAGGAAGACCCCGAGGAGAATCAGCCACACCCCCAGCGAAGATCCCACGTTGGCGACAGGGACCATCGCCTGCCGAACAGAGGCGAAAGCGTACGACCTGGCATGCTGGACGGCGTGGCCCGCTTCGTGCGCGGCCACACCAGCGGCAGCTATGGTCCTGCCCGCGTAGACATCCTGCGACAGCCCGAGCATGCGACGACGCGGATCGTAGTGGTCCGTCAGAGTGCCCGGCACCAACTCGATTCCGACCTCGTGCAGTCCCTCGGAATCCAGCATCGAACGCGCGATCTCGGCACCCGTGCGGCCCGTCATCAACGGCACGCGGCTGTACTTGCCGTACGTCGCCTTGACGTACAGCTGCGCCCCACCCGCGATGACGAACGCGACAAGCATGACTGCGTAATACTCAGCGAGCATGTGTGCCTGCTCTCCTTCCGAAACCTAACGTCTCTACGCACCTTCGCAGCAAACGGTCTGCCAGCCATGGCGCTAGCCCACGCGGTACAGGTCGATCCGGTCTAACAATGTTTCACGGTGAGCGATCCCGTGTCCAGGCCGAGCATTATCTTGCCATCCAGAAGATCGACTAAGTCCTGGCCGACCATCACTCCGCGCCAACCCTCCAGAAGGCTGCTCCCCTTTCGCTTGCCCATAGCAAGCGCTTCGAGGTCCGCGCGGGTGGCCAGAGTGCTTACCGCAACGCCTCGCGCCTTGGCGCGCGTGCGCACGAGCGCGTACATGAGGTCGATCGCGCTTTCGACATCGGAGGTGGTGCGCTGGCGAGGCGGAACAGATGGTAGGTCTTCATCCGGGGTCGCGACTCCCTTCCGAATCATCGTCAGCAAGCTTTTCGCTGCGGTGACACTCAGCTTGCCCTGAACGCCCCGGACCGCCATGACTTCGTCTACGGTCGCCGGCGCGCGCCGCGCTATCTCGACCAGGCTCTCGTCCGAGATGACCCAGCGCCGAGGCAGGTCGCGCTTCTGCGCCTCCAGTTCGCGCCACGCGGCGACTTGCCGAAGCACCCCCAGCCCCCGACGCGACAGGGAGGTATGTCGCTTGATCCGCCGATACTGCTCCTCCGGCTTGACCGCGTACCGGTCGGGATTGACGAGTCTGTCCAGCTCGGGTTTCAGCCATTCCTCCCGCCCGTCTCGCCGGAGTCTCTGCAGGAGCGCTTCGTGCAGCGGGAGCAGATACCGCACGTCCTCCAGCGCGTATTCGATCTGAGCGTCCTTCAGCGGCCTGGCGGCCCAGTCCGTGTATCTCTCGGCCTTCCGCAGCTTGACATCCAGAATCGTCTCTACCAAAGAGCCATACGCGACCTGTGACGCGAACCCCGCCATCGTAGCCGCGATCTGTGTGTCGAAGACAGGCGACGGCACGCGACCGATTCGCTCGTAGAAAATGGCGAGATCCTGTTCACCGCTATGGACTACTTTGAGGACTTTCGGACTCGCCAGGACGCGCTCCAGCGGGCGGATGTCGGTCAAGGCGATGGGATCCACGACGGCGTTGATCTCGGGTGTCGACACCTGGATCAGACACAAGCGGGGATAGTACGTCCGCTCTCGCATGAACTCGGTGTCGACGCCGATGCGATCCGCGCCGCTCAAGGCCTTGGAGAGCCTCTTTAGGTCCTGCTGGGTGTCAACGTACACCGCGAATGCCTCTCCTCGACCCGCGCCCAGCGTCTTCCGCCGTCGATGTCGCACGACCGGCGTCAACACGACGCACATGACATATCATTACCGAAGCCGCCGCCGGGTGACATACCCGGAGCCCGACAGGAGCCGCCGCCTGATGCTTCGAGTTCTCATCATCGTGAATCCTCGATCCGGTCACACCGGCTCGGACATCTCAGAGTTGGTGCACCAACTTAGCCGACGCGGCGCTGCCGTCACGACTCGGTACCTCACCTCGGACTCCTCGCTGTCCGCCGTACTTGCCGGTGCCGGCAGATTCGACAGGGTCGTGGCCGTCGGCGGTGACGGCACCGTGTCGTCCGTCGCCTACGCTCTGCGAGGCTCGGGACTGCCTGTCGTGATTTGCCCGGGTGGAACAGCCAACCTGGTCGCGATGAATCTAGGGATGCCCGCTTCGCCGCAGGCGCTCGCCGAAATAGCGGTCGACGGCCCTACCGCGGACTTCGACCTTGGAGAGCTGACCTTCGCCGAGACGTGCGACGACGCCTGCGGCCTGCCGAAGGCCGGCTTCCTGATGGCGGCCGGAGCAGGTTTCGACGCGGCGATCATGGAGTCGGCGCAGGCACTCAAGCCCGCACTCGGCGCAGGGGCGTACGTGCTGGCGGCCTTCCAGAACCTGGCACCTACCGTCGCAAGATTCAGGCTCGTTCTGGACGGCGTCGAGGTAGACACAGAGGGTATCGCAGTCCTCTTGTGCAACTTCGCGCGCGTGCAATTCGACCTCGCCGTGACCCATACGTCTGATGCTCAGGACGGTCGGCTGGAGGTCGTAGTCATGCGCACCAAGAGCGCGGTTGGCCTTCTGCCCGCGATCTGGGCGGCGCTCCTGGACCGGATCGTCGACCATCCCGACCGCTCGCCCAGTTTTCAGATCCATGAAGCGCGCACGATCCAAGTGCATGCGGACCCCCCGCTCACGGTGCAATACGACGGCGAGGTCGTTACACACAAGACCCCACTTTGCGCCCGAGTCCTGCCCGGCGTGGCGTCATTGGCGCTGCCACCGGACTCTCCGCTGCTGCTTCCCCGTCGTAGCGCCTAGGTCACCTCGCTGCCCCTACGTCCGCCCCGCCCGCAGCGCGAGGCTGCGCTTGTATCTCAGTTGAACCAGCTCGACCGCAAGCGAGAACGAAAGGGCAAAGTACACATAGCCCTTCGGCACGTGCACTTCGAATGCCTCGGCGGTGAGAAGCACGCCTATGAGCAGCAGAAACGCGAGCGCCAGTATCTTGACGCTCGGGTGTTCGTCAACGAAGGCGCTCACGGACTTCGCGAACGCGATCATCACGCCCATCGCTATCACTATCGCGATGACCATCAGAGCGATCTCGTTGACCATCCCCACCGCGGTAATCACCGAATCCAAGGAGAAGATAATATCCATTATCACGATGTTGG
>JBBILP010000078.1:0-6013 GCA_037444885.1 Actinomycetota bacterium
TGCCTTGATGGGTTGCGACCTGGCGACCACCCAGATCGACGACACTGCCCTCCCGAAGCGCATCGGGGCGACGCTCGGCAACGGTCGAAAGGTACGAGTCCTCGGTGAAGCACAGATCCTGACTCTCGGCGGCGCTGGCATTGGGTAGTCCAATACCCGCCGCATGGTCCCTGACCTGGACCTTCGTGAGTTCGCCGAGAGGGAACAGCGTCCGGGACATGTGCGCCTGGGTCATGCGATACAGGAAGTAGGACTGGTCTTTGGCCGAGTCAACCGCTCGGTGCAGCTGCCATTGACCGGTCTCGTCGATAAGCAGCCGTCCGTAGTGGCCGGTCGCGAGGTAGTCCGCTCCCTGTTGAGCCGCTCTGCGCCACAACTCCTCGAACTTGACGCGGTCGTTGCACTCGATGCAGGGGTTGGGCGTCGCCCCGCTCGCATACGCGTCCGCACAGGGGGACACGACCTCGCGTTCGAAGATCTCTCGGAAGTTCAGAACGTAGTGAGGGATGCCCAGGGCGTCGCATGCACGCCTCGCCAGCCGTGCAGCGTCCACCGAGCAGCACGATTTCCCGACATCCCCGCTGGGCCACAGCTGCATGGTCACGCCGGTGACGTCGTGGCCAGCTTCCAGGAGGAGTGCGGCCGCTACCGAGCTGTCAACTCCCCCGCTCATCGCTACGTAGACGCGGGACATAGCGCTGAGACCCCTATTCCTCCTCGGCGTGGGGGTCGAAGTGCGGATCGTTGCTCGCGATCGGTCCGGCGATGGGTTCACGTCCATGCTTCACGAGGAAATCGTCTACCGCGGCCTTGAGGCCGTCTGTCGCTAGGACCGAACAGTGCATCTTCGCCGGGGGAAGCCCGCCCAGCTCCTCGGCAACTTCCTGCTTGGTGATAGCGACCGCATCGGCAAGCGTCATACCCCTTGCCATTTCCGTAACGATCGACGAGGTCGCGATGGCCGCTCCGCAGCCCAGGGTCTGAAAGCGTATGTCTTGGATGTGGTCGTCATCCACCTTGATTGTGATCTTCATCATGTCTCCGCATACGGGATTGCCCACTTCTCCGACTCCGTCGGCGTCGGGCAGCTCACCTACGTTGCGCGGATTGTGGAAGTGCTCCATGACCTTCTCGCTGTAGAGCAATGGGTACTCCTTAGGAGCTATCTGCTGGCCGGAAACATCTTGGCGTACACGGGCGACATCGAGCGAAGTCGCTCGACGATCGGAGTCAGGCAGTCCACGAGGTAGTCTATGTCGGCCTCCGTCGTGAACCGACCGATCGAGACGCGAAGCGAGCCGTGTGCGAGTTCGGGGGGACAGCCGATGGACAGGAGTACGTGACTCGGCTCCAATGACCCCGATGAGCAGGCAGAACCCGTAGAGACGGAGATGCCCTTCGCGTCGAGCTGCAGGAGCATGGCCTCCCCCTCAACACCCTTGATGATGAAGTTGGCGATGTTGGGGAGTCGCTCAGTGAGAGAGCCGTTCAGCTCGGTGTTCTCGATGCCCTCGAGCACCGCGCTCACCAATCGGTCTCGCAGAGACGCTAACCGCGGGCCTTCTAGTGGCCTCTCCTCGTCCATGATCCTGAGCGCTGTCGCGAAAGCGACGGCGCCCGCCACGTTCTGAGTGCCGCTGCGCTTCTTGAACTCCTGACCGCCGCCCATCAAGTACGGCTGGAAGCGCGTCCCTCTTCTCAGGTAGAGAACGCCGGTGCCCTTCGGCGCGTATATCTTGTGGCCGGAGAACGAAGCCGCATCGACGCCGAGATCCTCGACGTTGAAGTCCATCTTCCCGAGGGTCTGGCATGCGTCGGTGTGGAAGTAGGCGCCGCGCGCGTGCGCGATCTCGACCAGGGCTCTGATGCGTTGCACCGTCCCGATCTCATTGTTTGCGTGCATGATTGACACAAGGCAGGTCTCGTCGCGCATCGCCTCGGCCAACGCGTCGGGGTCGATGACCCCGTCGGTCTGGGGCTTCAGGTACGTGACGGAGAACCCGCGCTTCTCGAGCCAGTGCGCCGGCTCAAGTACCGCATGATGCTCGAACGCGGACACAACGATGTGCCTGCCCTTTCGCTCCGCCATCGCGGAGGCGATGCCGATCAGAGCGGTGTTGTCCGACTCCGTTCCGCAGCTTGTGAAGAGCACCTCGCTCGGATGGGAGGCCCCGAGAGAGGCCGCCACGGACTCGCGGGACGCCTCCAGGGCTGTGTACGCATCTCGGCCCAGCGAATACAGGCTGTTGGGATTGCCGAATCGCTGCGCGAGAAACGGCAGCATCGCGTCGACAACGCGTTCGTCGACGGGTGTGGTGGCGGCGTAATCGAGGTACGTGATCCGGTCCATCGGCGATACCTACGCTTTCCGAGCCGCATGCCGGGAGTTCGCATCCATCTCTCGTTGCGACGCGACGAGTTCGGCGAGCGTGCTCGCGGCGAAGACGGCCTTCAGCGCCGACGTGGCCCGGCCCCAGACCTCGCCGGCCGCGCAGGCGTTGGTGCGCGCGCAGATCGAACCCCTCTCGCCATCACACACAGGTGAGACAAGCGGACCGTCGACTGCCTCAACGACGTCGAGGACTGTGATCTCATCAGCCGGACGCCCGAGGACAAACCCTCCGTGGGCGCCCCTGACGGCCGCCACGAGACCCGCGCGGCGCATCGCGACGAAGATCTGCTCCATGAACTTCGCGGGTATCTCCTGCCGCTCCGCCACCTCACGAGCACTGACGGGCGTATCCCCGCTGCGACTGGCGAGTTCGATCATCGCCAGCAATCCGTACTCGCTCTTGACCGTCAGTCTCATTCGCCCAGGCACCTGTCCACGAAGCGTTGAATCCTTACCAATTCAGTATGATTTCACAGATTAGGCACGGTCAACGAGCGTGTCAAGGAGCGGTGGGGCGATCTTCTCTGGCCAAGGCTGACTAGCTCGACTCGTGGTGCTCCCCCGCGTGGACGGCGGCGCTTATCACGGAGAGAACCTCACCGACGTCGATATTCGCAATCGGCATCAGCAAGATCAGAGCGCCAGCGTGATCGAGAATGCCCTGGCGACGTAGCTCGCCCACGGCTTCGAGCTTATCCAGGGAGATGGTGCGGATGAGGTCGTACAGGTGTCGCTCTCGGATCGCGACCTTGAAGACGTCAGCGGACTGCTGGGACTCGACGACGAAAAGCGCCGTGCCATCGGAACCGGCCACCGAGTCGCGATGTGCCGCGATCTCGGCCACGAAGTGCGAGGCCGCGGCGAGGGTGACCGGCTTGTCGACGTACCTGACGATGAGATCGAGCCCCGCCGAAGAAGACCACACGCTTCCGCCTTCGATGTCGAAACCCAGACTCGCTCCAACGGTCTCGGCGCGTGCGCGGAACTCGGCTCGCTGCCGCTCCTCGACGTCTGAACGCGGCGTGCTTGCCGCGAGCACCGCGTCGGGAACCGCCTCACGGATCTCCGCTGACGTGGGGCGCGCGGGCTTGAGGTCCTTGATATCCGAGGTAAGCGCCTCGCGGGCGTTCATCGTTAGCAATTCCGCCAGCATGGGGTTCGCGACCTCGAGCTTCAGACCGAAGACCTCGAGCACCGCCGTTCTATCGTCCGAAGAGGCTTCCGGGTTTTCGGAAGCGCCCTCGTCGAGGTACTCCTCGCCTGCTTGGCTGACGCCGTGTTCGTCATTCATGCGCCACTCCCGCCTCGAATCCTCCGACGAGGAAATCCTACACTATCGGCGCTGTGGACAACTCGACGCTCAAGGGTCGGATTTCCCCGCCGAGGGGACTTGCGTGCCCATCAACGTTCTCGCGCGACCGCCCGTCAAATCGAACACGTTATCCCTTGTGGCACCCCGAACGCAGTGTTAGGTTGTACTTCCGCTCCGAGTCCCACTCGGCGCGAAGAGGTCACGGAAACCCGTGGTTGACAGCCACAGGGTGGCGAGAACCCAACGGGTTTTCTGCGCAAAGCCCCGCGATTGCGGGGCTTTGCGCTGTCTTGGCTACGTGGGCATTCCTTTGAGGAGCTTCGCCATCTCGATGGCGGACATCGCAGCGTCCCAACCCTTGTTCCCTGACTTCGTGCCAGCACGCTCGACTGCCTGTTCGATAGTGTCGGCGGTGATCACGCCGAAGACCACAGGGACCCCCGTGTCCAGCGACGTAGCGGCAACGCCTTTCGCCACCTCCGAAGCCACGTACTCGAAGTGGGGAGTGGTTCCCCGGATGACCACACCGAGGGAGACGACGGCGTCGTATCGTCCCGAAGACGCCAGCCGCTTCGCCGCCAGCGGGATCTCGAAGCCGCCCGGCACCCAGGCGACGTCGATGTCATCCTCGCCCACACCGTGGCGCGTCAGCGCATCCTTCGCGCCCGAAAGCAGGCGACTCGAAAGCAGTTCGTTGAAGCGGCTCACCACTATCCCGATGCGCAGACCTGTGCCGATCAGATCACCCTCGAAGATGCTCATTGCTCGTTCCCTTCGCTGTCGCTGTCATGGTGCAGACTCAGCCGATGCGCGAGCTTCTCGCGCTTCGCTCGGAGGTACGCAACGTTGTCCGGGCACGGCGGGATCTCCAGGGGGAGTTGCTCCGTGACTTTGAGGCCGTACCCTTCCAGTCCCACGATCTTCGTGGGGTTGTTGGTCAGGAGTCGCATCGAACGCACTCCGAGATCGGCGAGCACCTGAGCCCCTATGCCGTAGTCGCGGAGATCGGGGGCGAACCCGAGTACCACGTTGGCCTCGACGGTGTCGGCACCCTCTTCCTGGAGTTCGTACGCGCGTAGCTTGTTGGCGAGCCCGATTCCTCGGCCCTCATGTCCGACGATATACAGCAGGACGCCCCTGCCCTCCCGCTGTATCGATCGCAACGCCTCTTCGAGCTGTGCACCGCAATCACAACGCAGTGAGTGAAAGACATCCCCTGTCACGCACTCCGAGTGAACTCGCACGAGAACGTCCTCGCCGTCCGAGATGTCACCAGCGACAAGCGCGACGTGGGTCTCCTGATCCAGGCTCGACGTGTACCCGAATGCCGCAAACTCGCCGAAGGTGGTCGGGAGGCGTATCGCCGAGGTACGACGAACGAGCTGTTCTGTACGCCGACGATATCGAATGAGATCGGCGACCGTTACCATGGCCAGGCCCCGCTCGGCGGCGAAACGCTCCAGCTCCGGTCGGCGAGCCATCGTGCCATCGGGGTTGAGAATCTCGCAAATCACCCCCGCCGGAGCCAGGCCGGCTAGCCGAGCCAGGTCGACCGCGGCCTCAGTGTGACCGGCGCGCTCGAGTACTCCGCCGGCTTTCGCTTTCAGCGGGAAGATGTGCCCCGGCATGGAGATGTCCTCCGGTCGGGTCAACGGATCGATCGCGGCAAGGATCGTAGCCGCTCGATCGGCGGCCGAGATGCCCGTCGTTATCCTTCCTTTGGCGCCAATGGAAACATGGAACGCGGTGCCGTGAGCGGAGGTGTTCTCCTGCGTCATCGGGGGTATCCGCAGCTCCTCGAGTCTCTCGCCGGTGAGCGGAAGGCATATCAGGCCTCGGCCCTCTTGCGCCATGAAGTTGACCGCCTCCGGGGTGATCTTCTCCGCGGCCATAACGAGGTCGCCCTCGTTCTCGCGGTCCTCATCGTCAACGACGATCACCATCTTGCCGAGGCGGATGTCGGCGATGGCGCTCTCCGGTGTGACGAACGGTGAGGTAGTCGAATCCAATCTAGCGTCCCTCCCCCAGGTCGCGGAGCATGTCGCCGAGCGAGCGCCTCGTCTTTGCCCCGTCTGAGTCCTCCGCCCCGGAGTAGAGCGCTACGAAGCGTTCCACGTACTTGGCGATCACGTCAGCCTCCAGATTGACCTCATCGCCTATCGGCTTGTCCCCAAGCGTGGTGACACTTTCCGTGTGGGGTACCACGGCCGCGGCGAACCCGTCAGGGAGAATCTGGGTGACAGTGAGCGAGATACCATCAACCGCGATAGAGCCCTTCTCCACCACGTAGCGCATGACCTCGGCGGGCG
>JBBILP010000079.1:0-6007 GCA_037444885.1 Actinomycetota bacterium
CGCATCTCACGCCCGACATCCTCCAGCCGCGCGGCCATGTGATCCACGGCGTCGTCCGCGCTTGCGTCCACCCACTTCTGGGTCAGACCGGACAGGAGGTAGACCGCTACGATCGTCGCGACGATGCCGACGACGACGGCGGCCGCGACCAGCGGGACGACTATCTGGCTGTGCAGATGCCTGCCGAGAAAGGAGCTCCGCATCCGGCTAGTCACCCGCCCCCAGGTGCGGCGCGTAGCCCTTCGCGCGCATAAGCTGCTTCGCTTCCTCGCTCGTCGCCCAAGCAAGGAACACACGAACCGCCTCCGGCGCCGACTTCTCGGTGACGACCGCGAGCGGACGAGTCATCAGGTAGCGGCCCCCAACGATGTTCTCCACCGTGGGCTGGACCCCGTCGAGTTCGAGGAAGCGCGACCGTACGGTGCTCGCCTCAGAGACCCCGTAGCCCAGCGAGAAGTACCCTATCGCGCCCGGCGTGTCCTGCACTCCGCGGATCATGTCCGATTCGAAGGACATGTCCCCGGCCCTGGGGGTGACAGTCGTGTCCTCGCCGAGCACGTGCTTCCGAAAGATGATCTTCGCGGACTCCTCCTCATTGCGATCGAGGATAGCGATGGGCAAGTCCGGTCCGCCGAGTTGCTTCCAGTTCTCATATCGTCCGCGATAGATGTCCTTGACCTGCGCCCCGGTGAGGCCTCGGACAGTGACCGAGGGATGAACGGCGACAGCCAACCCATCGTCGGAAAGCGCGGTGTAGGTCAGGCCGTACGCCTTCTCCTGCGGGGTGAGTTCGCGGGAAACCGCCCCGATGTCGAGGGAGCCGCTGGCGACGCCCTTGACTCCCCCAGAGGTATGCAGCCCCTGCATGAACTCGAATGTCACGTCTTTCCCGGGGTACTGCGCGGCGAGGATGCGCAGAAGTGGCAGGCAGGTGCCCGAGCCCGAAACCCGTATCACGGTCTTTGCGGGCTTTGCGGGCTCGACTTCCGGTCGGCTGGCGCAGGCCGGTGCGGCTAGCGCTGCGGCTGCGACAAGCAGCGAGAACGCCAGCTGAAGCTGACGTACCCTCATCCCGGGACTCCTTCGCACCTCGGCGCGCTTCGTGCGCGGTCTCATTCGCCCTCGATAATAGCACCGAGGGGACCCGATTCACTCGGGACCCCTCAATGATGTCGCGCTGACGTGAGACAGGTCACGCCGCTTCGCCCACGCCTGGATCAGACCCCGGCTTCACAACGCCGCTGGATGTAGTCCCAGTACGTCTCGACATCCGCCTGCAGCTCTGCGAGACGACCGGCGTTCTCAGGCTTGAACAGGTGCTTGAAACGTCCCTGTGGCTTCAGGAACTCCTCGATGGGTTTGCGATTCGTCACCTTGACGGTCTGCCGCCATACGCCGTTCTCGACTTCGAAGAGCGGCCAGAAGCCGGTCTGCACGCCTATCTTCGCGATCTCCACCGTAGTGTTGTACGTACTGCGCCAGCCGCGCGGACAAGGCGCGAGAACGCTGAGGAACGCCGGGCCGTCCACGTTGAACGCCTTCTCCGCCTTGCTCGTGAGGTCCTTCCAGTGACTGATCGAGGCATTCGCGACGTATGGGATTCCGTGGGCCGCCATGATCGAAGCGATGTCCTTCCGAGCTTGGCGTTTGCCGGCCTCAGCGGAGCCCACCTCGGAGGTAGTCGTCCAAGCGCCTCGCGGGGTGGCCGACGAGCGCTGGATTCCGGTGTTCATGTAGGCGCCGTTGTCGTAGCAGACGTACACCATGTTGTGACCGCGCTCCATGGCGCCCGACAGCGACTGGAAGCCGATGTCGTACGTCGCGCCATCTCCGCCTACCGCCATGAAGTGCATCTTCTTGTCGGCGGGAATCTTCCCTGAGCGCCGCAACGCCGTGTACGCGGCCTCGACACCCGAGACGGTCGCCGCCGAGTTCTCGAATGCGTTGTGTATGTAGGAATCGCGCCACGACGTGTATGGGTAGATCGAGGTCGAGACCTGCAGGCAGCCCGTGGTGCAACCCACGACCATGTGATCGGAGTCGGACGCGAGCATGATCTGGCGCATCGCGATCGAAGCGCCACATCCCGCGCACAGACGGTGCCCACCGGCGAGTCGGTCCTCGCGGTGAGTCAGCTCTTTCAGCGTAGCCATCTCGCTCCTCCTATCGGGTGCCGAGGTATCGCATGCCGAACGGCGCCGCGGTACCCGAGACGATGTCGCGCAGGTCCGAGAACACCTGCTCCATGAACTCCAAGCGCACGTCGCTGCCGCCCAGACCGTAGATGTAGTTGACCAGCGGAACGCGGCGGTCGAGGTCGTAGAGAGCTCCCTTGACCTCGGCGTATAGCGGTCCGCCCTCAGCACCGAATGAGTCCGACCTATCGAGTACCGCGACCGCGCCTACGCCCTGCAGGGCGTCTCGGATCTCGGCGGCGGGAAACGGGCGAAACGCGCGTATCTTGAGGACGCCCGCCTTCACTCCCTGCTCGCGGAGAGCCTTCGCCACGTACCTCGCGTTGCCCGTAGCGGAACCTGCGACGACGATGGCGACCTCGGCGTCGTCCATCCCGTATCCCTCGACCACGTCGAACGAACGCCCGCTGACTTGCGCCCACTCGCGACCGATGTCCTTGATGACCGTCATCGAACGGTCAATCGCGTTGCGCTGGGCTTTCTTGAACTCGAAGTACGGGCCGCCGAGGCCCGCGAAGGTGCCATGACTCGAAGGGTTCTCCCAGTCGAGAAGCGAGTGCTGCGCCTCATACGATCCGACGAAGTCGGCGACGGTCTCGTCATCCATCATCTCGGAGCGTTCGATCGAATGTGTGACGATGAACCCATCCACGCAGCTCATGACCGGTAGTAGGACTTCGGGGTGCTCGGCGATCCGCACACCCATGATCGTATTGTCGTACGCCTCCTGCGCTGTCTCCGCGAACAGGATCACCCAGCCTGAATCCCGAGCACCCATGACATCGCTGTGGTCGCAGTGGATGTTGATCGGCGCCGAGAGAGCGCGATTCGTGTTGACCATGATGATCGGCAAACGCATCCCAGAAGCGATGTAGAGTTCCTCCCACATGAGTGCGAGACCCGGGCCGCACGTGGCGGTCATGACTCGCGCGCCGGCGGCGGAGGCGCCGATACAGGCGCTCATCGCCGAGTGCTCGGACT
This sequence comes from Actinomycetota bacterium, assembly GCA_037444885.1. Taxonomy (GTDB): domain Bacteria; phylum Actinomycetota; class Coriobacteriia; order Anaerosomatales; family JBBILP01; genus JBBILP01. Next base: position 3,177 of record JBBILP010000079.1, read on the forward strand.
CGGCGGTCACGTACTCGGCCTCCACTTTGCCGGCAGCCTTGAACTTCGCGAAGTCCTCGACGATGTTCGTCTGCGGCGTGATCGGGTACGCGGCGACCACGTCGGGCCTGCACTGCCTCATCGCGTGCGCCAGGAGCGCGTTGCCGGTAATCGCAGTGGTCGTTTGCTTGGCCATCTAGCCCACCTCCGGCAATTCGCAGCCCTCGGGAACCATCGTGATGGCCTCGACCGGGCACTCGTTCGCACATACACCGCAGCCCTTGCAGTGGGCGAGATCGAAGTCCGTGACCTTCTCGTCCTGCACTACGACTGCCGTGTCCGGGCAGAATATCCAGCAGAGTAGGCACTGGTTGCAGACTTCGTCGCTGCGGACAGGACGACTGCTGCGCCACCCTCCTGTGACGTATTCATCCGAGTTGCCCGAAGCGGGGATGACCGCTCCCCGCGGGAAGTCCTCGGCCGTCCACGAGTCCAGCTTTGAGATGTCCCAGCTCACGACTGCTGCACCTCCTCGTACGCCCTGCAGACGGCATTCACGTTGGCGTCCACCACTTGCTGGGCGAACTTCTTGGAGAACGTCTGCGCCACGTGCTCGGTCAGCTGCTCAACCTCGAAAAGACCGGTCACCTTCGCCAGCGCACCGAGCATCGGTGCGTTCGGCATGTCCCGGCCGAGAGTGTCCATGGCGATCCCGGTAGCGTCCACGCTCGCGACTCGGCAGTCCGTGGCCTTCAGGCGGCGGCGCACCTCATCCGGCGGGCTGCAGGTGTTGACGATGACCGCGCCGCCCGGCTTCAAGCCGCTCGTCACGTCGACGACCGGCAGCAGCGTCTCGTCTAGCACGACCACCACGTTCGGGTTCTCGATATTGCAGCGTATCTCGATTGGAGCGTCGCTGATACGGGTGAACGCCTTGATAGGCGCGCCCATGCGCTCCGGACCGTACTCGGGCATGGCCTGCATGTACCGATCGAGTTCCAGCGCGGTCTCCGCGACTAGCTTCGCCGCGGTGACGGCTCCTTGACCGGCTCGCGCATGCCAACGGATTTCCGTCAGCTGCATGTAACTCCCTCCAAACAGATGTCGACTGGACTTGCGGTGTGTTCGGCACCGCACCGAAAGCGACGGCTGGACCGGTGCGAACGAGGCACCCTTCCGACAAGCGGGTGTAGGGTAGTCCTATAACGATACGCGCGCTCCTGCGACTCACGGGGTGAACGGTGCGGCAAACGGCAGTCACGCGTCGGTGAGAGACACCCAGTTATTCCCAGCCGAGCGAAACTCACATCTCGCGGCGCGCTTCGATCGACCTGCCGAGCGTCACCTCGTCCGCGTACTCCAGGTCCCCTCCGACCGGCAGGCCCGAGGCGATTCGTGTGACTACTACGCCAAGAGGCTTGAGTAGCCTTGCGAGATACAAGGCTGTCGTCTCGCCCTCGACGTTGGGATTCGTGGCGATGACCGCTTCGCGGATGCCCTCCGACGACACGCGCTCGATCAGCTCGCGGATACGCAAGGCATCGGGTCCCACTCCGTCCATCGGCGCGATCGCCCCGTGCAACACGTGGTATACGCCCGAGAAGCCCCCTGTGCGCTCGATCGCGACGACGTCTCTGGGCTCCTCGACCACGCACACAACCGCCAAGTCGCGCTTCGCGTCCGTGCAGACCTCGCAGAGATCGCCCTCGGAGAAGTTGAAGCACCTCGAACAGAATCGAATCGACCGCTTGACGTCCACAACGGCCTCCCCCAGGCGGGCGGCGGCCTCCTCGTCACTTCGCAGAATGTGGTACGCGATTCTCTGCGCCGACTTGGGTCCTATCCCGGGCAGCCGGGACAGCTCCTCGATCAGCCGGGTGATCGGCGCGGGATACAGCGCAGCCATGGCGCTTAGAGGCCGGGGAGATTCAGGCCGCCCGTGACGGACGCCATCTTCTGCTCGGCTCGCTCTTGAGCCATGCGGAGCGTCTCGTTTACCGCCGCCACGACCAAGTCCTGCAGCATTGCCGCGTCATCGGGATCTATCGCGGCCGGGTCGATCAACACCGCCTCGACCTTCATGTCGCACGTCATGACGACTTTGACAGCGCCTCCGCCGACTGACGCTTCCACGCGCTCATCCTTCAGCTCATCTTGTACGCGAGCGAGCTCAGCCTGCATGCGCTGGGCTTGCTTGAGCATGTTTCCGAAGTTCTGCTTCACAACGCTTCCTTTCGTCACTCCGACAAGTGCGGGTGCTCGCCCACTATCTCGGCCCCAAGGTCAGCGAGCAGTCTGCTCTCCCTCAAGTGGACGTCTTCAGACGCGATGGCGCTCTCGGCGGGTAGTGATCCCGCGTCATCGTCCGGCCCCGGGTGGACACCGATTCGCGTGCTTGGGGTGGCGGGCTCGGCCGCCCGTACGGCCCCGCGTCCCAACTGGAAGCGGAAGTCGAGCTTGTCGCCCCACACCTTGGCGAGGGCAGTCTTCAGCACGCTCATGCTGGAAGGCTCCTCCGCCTGCCTCATGGCGAAGGCGTTCTCGGCGGGAAACTCGATGACAAGCGTGTTGCCGTCGGCATCTACGTCCACCTCAACGCCGTCGAAGACGGACGCGCGAGACGAACGTATGCGCCGCATTTCCTCATGGACGGCTGGCCACACGCGCTTGGCGGAGGATCTGTCCAGCGCGACCGTCCCGGTCGCCGTGCTCGCATCCGGCTCGACCGTCGGCGTGTCGGCGGCCGTGCTCGCATCCGGCTCGACCGTCGGCGTGTCGGCGGCCTTCTTCGGCCCGGCGGCCGATTTCGGAGACGATGAGGGAGTCCGGGCGACGGGCCGCTCCTTCGCCGT
>JBBILP010000080.1:0-5993 GCA_037444885.1 Actinomycetota bacterium
CTTCCACTACCTCCGAGTGGCATCCATCTCCGCCACAGGCATCGCGATTCGCCCGAGTGCGTTCGGTGTCCGGAGTGATGTCGATGCCCGCGCAGGCCACCGACAGGGACGCCAGAGCACCGATGACCAGACACGCGCACGTACGCCAGATGACACGCCGCATGGTCGGCCCCTTCCGCCTCCGCGACCGTCCGGTCGCGCTCGACTACCTCCGCGCCTACTTCCGATGAACGACGATGCTTCCCCCGCCGAGTACGGTGGCACTGTAGGCGGTCTCCGACTCCCCCAGCTGGTTGTCGTAGACGACCAGACCCGTGCCCTTGTCCCAGACCTTGATGCGGAAGGCATCCGGCGCGCGCTTCGGGTCTCCGTCGATGGCCGTGATCATGAAGCCGTAGCCCCCCGCGCCATTCACGACTCCACTCCCTTTGAACTTGGCCCTGTCGTTGGCGACAACAAGCCACTCCAGCGCGGTCGACTTGAAGTTGAACCCGGCGGCGTGGAACGCGAACTGCGCACTCCCCTGAGGAAGCGAGGCGCCCTTCTTGTACTTGGAGACGAACCCGAAACTGGCCTTGCCGAAGAGCTCGGGAGCGGCCACATACGCACCTGGCGGCGAGTCGATCCAGCCGCCGCCGGTCACGAACCCTCCGGCGGGGTCGTAGACGACCACGTACTCGCTTGCGATCGCCGAGACCGCTCCGCCATCGTCGTCGGCCACCACGATAGTGACCGCATACACGCCTGCCTCGGCGTAGACATGCGACCCGTAGGCGGTTCCGGTCCCGCCGGCCTCGACGACCATTCCGGGGGACATCGTTCCGTCGCCCCAGTCCCACGTGGCGCTGTGAGTATCGAGCACGCCCGCGTCCGAGAAGCCGATCGACACGCTTGTCCCGCCACCGAGCTGCGTCGGTACCGGGGGTACGATCACGGGGCCGAGCGTCGGCGCAACATTGCGCACTTCGATCGCGCTTCGGGCCTCGGCGTGAAGCCCATCGTTGTCCGTGACCCTGAGTCCGACCGTCCCCGCATAGTCATCCGCGAACGTCGCGGTTGGCTTCTCGCCGGTGGCATCATCGAAGTCGCCGTCGTCGTCCAGATCCCACTCCCAGGACACGATGGCTCCATCCGAATCGACAGAGCCGCTCCCGTCTAGGTCGACGGCGACACCCTCAAAGCCCAGGTAGGGGCCACCTGCGCCGGCGGCGGGGGGCTGGCCTTGCTCGGTCAGTGAGAACTCGAGCGAAGCCGACCCGCCGAGAGTGCCGCCTCCGACCGTCGCGCCAAAGTCGGAAGTGCATGACACGGCGCCCGCTTGATCGAACGCGATGACTCGGAAGCTGTGTGGTCCCGCAGCCAGCGGTATCTCCGGCTCGACGGCCCAGGTGGCCGAAGGCGTCCCAGCGCCAGTGAGCACCGCACCCCGACGCCAACGCGTATCGTCGTCGAACTGGTAGAACACCGCAGCGATGCCGGACGGTACCGCGCGCATGCTCGTAGCCGTCCCCGTGATCACCTGGTCGTCCACGGGCAGAGTCCCGCCGGGAGCCAGGTCGATGTCGAGGTCGATCGGTGGGTCGCCTGCGGCCGCGAACGCAGTACTCGGGGCGAGCGGCCATGCCGCCAGAGGCGCCGGCTCGTCGATGACGGTCACGGTGTCGTCGCCCCAGTTGCCGACATACGTCTTGTGTGGCGATATCCCCTCGTTCACGGCGAGAGCGTAGGGCCTGTAGCCCGTGGCCACGTTCGTGACGGACAGCGCGCTGTTGATCACGCTCGCGCTCGAGCTTCCGTAGTTGCTGACGAACGCCTTCTGATCACCGACATCGAAGGCCACCGCATAGGGATTGGCTCCGACGGTGACCGTGCCCTCGATGCTGTTGCCCGTTGTCTTCAGCACCGTGACGTTGCCTGAGTTGTAGTTGGCGATGAACACCCGACCGCCCGCCGAATCCACGGCAAGTCCTGTCGGACCGTCTCCGACCGGCACTGTGGCCGTCACCTCGTCGTTCGCGTCGATCACGCTGACCGAGTCGCTCGCGTTGTTGCTGACGTATGCGTACCCGGTCCCCGGATCGACCGCGATGGAACGTGGCGCGGCTCCTACGGCCACGGTCTTCAGCACCGTGTCCGTGGCCGCATCGATGATCGTGACCGAGGCGTTGTCGCGATTGGCCACGAACACCCTTTCGCGCGTGGGGCTCACGTAGATACCCAGCGCTCTCGGACGTGGGCCGTCAACCGCTAGGTCCTTGATGAACGTGCCGCTAGACGCGTCGTAGAGCGAGACGGTCCCGTCGCCGTAGTTGGCCACATATAGGCGAGGCGGAGTGCTCGTGGGGTCAAGGGCGAGCGCGCGCGGACCCCCCGCGTGAGTACTCCCCAGGTCTACCGTGTAGGTCTGCGACAGCGACCCCTCGTCGATAGCGGAGAGCATCCCCGACCAGAAGTTGGCCACGTACGCGGTTGGCGCAGCGGCAAGCGGATCCACCACTACGGCGACGGGAAACGCGGCAGTGAGCCTAATCGGCATCGTGATGGTCGCCGTTACTGTGTCGGACACTCCGTCGATGACCGAAACCGTGCCAGCGTTATAGTTGGCGACGTAGACGTGGTGCGCTACCGGGTTGACCGCAACGGCTACCGGCGCATCGCCGACAGGCACGGTCGCGATGGGCACATCGGACGAGACGGCGGTCCCGACAGACGCGGCAAGCAGGAAGAGCAGGCTCAGGAACAGCGCGGATACCGATCGATTCGGCCAGCGCGTTCGGCTTCTGGAGTTCACAGAGATCGACCCCCATGCGCACACCGGATACTTCTATCTACCCGCATCCGCGGCGTGGCGTTCGGTCGATGTCTCTCGGACCGGACTCATCTTGGTGCGTGGTGCCGACGGCTGTTCTGGCGCCTGATGTCCTAGCCGAAGCGCCCCGTGATGTAGGCCTCGGTCCTAGGGTCCTTCGGGTTGGTGAAGACCGAGCTCGTTGCACCCACCTCAACCAATTCCGCCGGACGATCCGTCGCCTCACGCAGCATGAACGCCGTCCTGTCCGAGACCCGCGCTGCCTGCTGCATGTTATGCGTGACGATCACGATGGTGACTTCGGACTTGAACTCGGCGATGGTGTCTTCGATCTGTTGTGTCGAGATCGGGTCGAGCGCGGACGCTGGCTCGTCCATGAGCAACACCTCCGGCCGGGTCGCCAGGGCCCGAGCGATACAGAGCCGCTGCTGCTGTCCACCCGACAGCTCGAATGCGTGCTTCCTGAGTTGGCCCTTGACCTCCCCCCACAGCGCAGCACGTACGAGCGACTCCTCCACAAGCCCGTCAAGATCGCCTCGAGCGCGGATTCCCTGGGTCCTCGGCCCGTAGGCTACGTTGTCGTAGATGGACATCGGGAAGGGATTTGGCCGCTGGAAGATCTGCCCGACGCGCATCCGTAGCTCGACAGGATCGTACGAACGCTCGTACACGTTCTCGCCATCTAGCAGAACCCGGCCGTCAACCCTCACGTCGCCGAGTTCCTCGTTCATGCGGTTGAGGCACCGCAGGAGGGTGGACTTGCCGCACCCCGACGGCCCGATGAGCGCAGTGACCGCTCGCGCGGGGACAAGCATCGTGACCCCGGCCAGGACCGTCTCTCTGCCATAGGTTACGGCAACACCTTGCAGCTCGAACTGGCCTGAAGCGGCTCGGGTCGCGCCGGCCTCTGCAGCTCGACCGGACGCGTGCAAGAGGGTGTTCGCCGCAATCGCCGATCCGTTCACCACTTCACCCTTCTCCGACGCCTCGATCTCCATGTGGCGACCAGCATGTTCAGCGCCGCCACTCCGAACACCAACACGAACGCCGTCCCCCACACCATCGTCGGGGCAGGCTTGACGGCCTGCGTGGCCATGATGAATAGGTGGTACGGCAAGGCCATGACCGGATCCAGCAACGATCCCGGCTCCGGCCCGAAGAACACCACCGCTGTGAACATGATCGGCGCCGTCTCTCCGGCTGCCCGCGCAATACCGAGGATCGACCCGGTCACGATTCCAGGCGCCGCAGCCGGGAGCACCACGCGCCCAACCGTACGAAGACGCGTGGCGCCCAGTGCCAAAGAAGCGTGCCTCAGGTCGGCGGGAATCTGCCGCAGCGCCTCCTCTGTGGCGGTGATGATCACGGGCAGCGTCAGGCACGCCAGCGTCGCGGCACCGGCCAGAGCGGACTTGCCGAGGCCGACCAGCAGAACGAACAGCGCAAGGCCAAACAGCCCGTACACGATCGATGGCACGCCAGCCATATTGGCGATGGCAAGCCGTATGGCGCGCGTCGCGATGCTGCGTGGAGCATACTCGGACAAGTACACCCCCGCAGCGACTCCGATGGGAACAGCAAGCGCCGCGGTCAAGGCGGTAAGAAGCACGGTGCCCAAGATCGCAGGTCGAATACCGCCTGCGGTCATCTGCTTACGCGGGATGTCCGTCAGGAAATCGACGCTGATCGACCCGAAGCCCCGAACGAAGATGTATCCCACCACGAAGACCACAGCCGCCAGGCAGATCGCCGCAGCTCCACCGCTGACGACTCTGGCTGCCATCTCGGCCATACGCGCGGCCCGCACTCGTCGAGAAGTCGGTCTCGCGGTCATCGTCGCCACCTCTTGCGCTGACGCTCTAACAAGACGTCGGCAGCCAGATTGATGATGAAGGTGGCGCCGAACAGCAGGAGGCCCATCGCGAACAGCACCGAGTAGTGCATCCCCCCGAAGACGACCTCTCCCATCTCTCCCGCCATCGTCCCGGTGAGCGTTCGAGCAGACTCGAACGGCGAGGACGGCACCAGGCCAGAGTTGCCCGCGAGCATCAGAACAACCATCGTCTCGCCGATAGCACGCCCCATGCCGAGCATCACGGCCGCGAAGATGCCGGACGACGCCGAGGGCAAGACCACCTTGTACGCCGTCTGCCAGCGGGTATTGCCGAGCGCGTAGGAGCCGTGGCGCAAGTCGGATGGCACGGCGTGCATCGCGTCCTCGGCTATGGAGACTATCGTTGGTAGGCACATGAGACCGACCATCAGGCCCGCCGTCAGAGCCGTGAGGCCGGTCGGCAGATTGAACAGCCGCTTGATCGGCTGCACGAGCAAGGCGATGCCGATCAGCCCCAAGACTACCGAGGGCACAGCGGCCATTAGCTCAACGACGGACTTGGCGATCTCCTTGAGTCGCCGTCCGGCGAATTCCGAGATGAAGAGCGCGGTGGTTACTCCGAGGGGGACGCAGAACATCAGGGCCACCATGCTCACCCAAAGCGAGCCCCCTTCGGCCGGAAGAAACCCGAACGCGGCCGGGTCGCTGGTGGGATACCACGAATTCCCCGCAACCATCGACCATAGCCCGACTCGGCGCAGAGCTTGCAGCGCGTTGAGTCCCAGAAAGGCGGCGATGGCGGCCAATAGCAGGATGGCCGCCCACCCCGCGATCGTAATCACACCCCGACCGGCGGCCTCGACAACTCGGCGCCTTCGCAGACGACCGCCGATGTCGGAGCGTATGGGCCTGAAGTCATGCAGCGTCAACCGCTAGCCCCTATTCACGAATCCCTGCTCCTCGGCGATGGCTTGCCCGGCCGGCGACAGTATCCAATCGATGTAGGCCTTCAGTACGCCCTCCGGCTCACCGTTGCTGTACATGTGAAGCTCTCGGCTTAGTGGGTACTCTCCGCTCAGCACGCTCTCGGCAGTCGGCTCGACTCCGTCGACGCTCAGTAGCTTGACCGCAGCGCCCGCCTTCTCGGCATAGCCAATGCCTATGTAGCCGATCGCTCCGTCGTTGCCCTTGACCTCCTCGGTGATGGCCTGGTTGGACGGGAGGTTGAGCATCGACTTCGAGTGCTCGGCGCCCTTGCCTACGACTTCCTCCTTGAAGTACTCGTATGTGCCCGACGACGTGTCGCGACCCAAGAGCACGATGCCTTTGTCGGCCCCGCCGACGTCCTTC
>JBBILP010000081.1:0-5969 GCA_037444885.1 Actinomycetota bacterium
GCGCGCGCAGCCATGACCTGCTTATTCTCGAGGACGAGTTCCGCGCCCTGCCGCTCAAGAGTCTTGTGATCTGCACGGATGACGGCTCCGCGGGCAGGAAGGACCTAGTCACTGCGCCTCTCAAAGAGATGTGTCTGTCCGGCGAGATCGACCACGCCATGGCGATCGGCCCGGCCATGATGATGCGGTTCTGCGCGGCCACCACCAAAGAGGCAGGAGTACCGTGCACCGTCTCCCTCAATCCGATCATGGTCGACGGCACGGGCATGTGTGGAGCGTGTCGTGTGTCCGTCGGCGGCGAGACGAAGTTCGGGTGTGTCGATGGCCCCGACTTCGACGGCCACTTGGTCGATTTCGAGGAGCTCATGAGTCGCCAGCGCGTCTACGTCGATGACGAACGCCTCGCCGACGCAGAGTACTCAAGGGAGTGCGGTTGCAGTCTGTAGATCCACAACCGCGTTCGGAGATGGGCGACGCCACGGAGCGCAGGCGACCATCACGGGCCCCGCGCACCCAGATGCCCGAACGGCCCGCCGAGGAGCGCGCGAAGGACTTCGACGAAGTCGCACTCGGCTATACGGAGGATCAGGCCCGCGCGGAGGCCGAGCGCTGCCTGCAATGCAAGAACCCGACCTGCATCGACGGTTGTCCCGTGAACATCGATATCAAGGCCTTCATAGCCGCGATCATCGATGGCGACTACGCTGAAGGCGTCAGGGTGCTGAAGGAGCGCAACGCCCTTCCCTCGGCATGCGGGCGCGTCTGTCCGCAGGAGGACCAGTGCGAGGTGGTCTGCGTCCTTGCTCGCAAGCAGGAGCCCGTCGCGATCGGCCGGCTGGAGCGATTCCTCGGTGACTACGACCTAGCGTGCCTTGCTCGCAAGCAGGAGCCCGTCGCGATCGGCCGGCTGGAGCGATTCCTCGGTGACTACGACCTAGCGTGCGACATCGAGCATCGCTGCAAGCCTGAGGTAGGCCAGGATTCGGGCAAGCGGGTGGCCGTTGTGGGCTCCGGTCCGGCGGGACTTGCGTGCGCAGGAGAGCTGCGCCGGTTCGGCCACGCGGTAACCATCTTCGAAAGCCTTCACGCGCCCGGAGGCGTTCTCGTCTATGGCATTCCGGAATTCCGGCTGCCGAAGGACATCGTGCAAGCTGAGATCGACGCGCTGATCGACATGGGCGTCGAGATCAGGACCGACTCGGTTATCGGTGCGACCTACACGATCGACGAGCTTCTCGGCGAGGAGGGTTATGACGCGGTCTTCGCGGGCAACGGAGCCGGTCTTCCCATGTTCATGGGTATCCCGGGAGAGAACCTGAACGGGGTCTACTCGGCCAACGAATTCCTGACGCGGGCGAATCTCATGCGGGCGTACGCCTTTCCCGACTACGACACGCCGATCTGGCGTGGACGCAAGGTCGCCGTCGTTGGCGGCGGCAACGTGGCCATGGACTCGGCACGTACGGCGCTGCGGCTTGGAGCGGAACAGGTCTTCCTGGTCTATCGGCGCTCGGAAGACGAGATGCCCGCGAGACGAGAGGAAATCCACCACGCTAAGGAAGAGGGTATCGACTTCCGATTGCTGTGTACGCCATCGGAGATCCTCGGCAAGGACGGCTGGGTGACCGGTCTTGTCGCGACCAGGATGGAGCCTGGAGAGCCGGACGAGTCCGGTCGACGTTCGCCGGTCTGCGTTCTCGGTTCGGAGCATACGATCGACTGCGACACCGTGATCATGGCCATCGGCACGCGCGCAAACCCGCTTCTCAGCTCCAGCGCGCCGGACCTCGAACTCACGTCGAGGGGATACATCGCGGTGGACGAGTGGGGTGCCTCATCCAAGCCGGGCGTCTTTGCGGGTGGCGATATCGTGACGGGCTCCGCGACCGTGATCTTGGCCATGGGGGCGGGCAAGCGCGCCGCCCAAGCCATGGACCGCTGGCTTCGGGGCGACCGGTAGTCGCAAGTAGACCGGCCGTGCGGTCCGTTCGGCCCTGTGCCGTGCACTCATGCCGCTCATCTCCCGGTTTGTACTGTAGAATCCTCCTAGGGATGACGATAATCGGCGAGTAGGAGACCGACGAGCGGTAACCTTCGCGAGTGCTGAGGTTGCCTTTCAGCCGATGCAGGCCCGTGGGAGGGGCATGGTTCCCGTAAGCGCGCTCATCGTCGACGATGACCCAGCCGTTCTGGAGATGATCAGGATCGGCCTTGAGGCCGACGGCATGCGGGTTCTCGAAGCCGCCGACGGCGGCGAGGCCCTGGAAGTGCTGGCCCGCGATCATGTGGACGTAGTAGTCCTCGACGTGATGATGCCGAAGGTCGACGGGTGGATGACTTTGATGGAGATCAGGGGGAATCCCGCCATCTCGGACCTTCCCGTGATCATACTCAGCGCGAAGACCGAGGACCTCGCCAAGATCCTCGCGTTCAAACAGGGCGCGCAGCAGTACGTAACCAAACCCTTCAACATAGTGGAACTCAGCGCCCGCGTGTCTGCCGCGGCGCAGTCGTCCCCGCGCGCGCTCCGGAACAAGGGGGCCGCGGCCGAGTCCGGCTTTCGGAAGCTTGCCGTGCGGAAGGGTGGGCGGACGATACTCCTGGCGATCGACGACATCGTGTTCATCTCGGCTAGGAACAAGTCGACCTACGTGCACACGTATGAGAACCAGTACCTGGTCGATCTTGCGCTCTCCGACGTGGAGAGCCGTCTTCCGAGAGACACGTTCCAGCGGGTGCATAGGAGTTACCTGATCAATCTGAACAAGATCCAAGAGATCCTGCGGTTCGATGGCGGCTACGAAGTCGTTGTCGCAGACAGGGACGAGACGAGAGTGCCAGTGGCAAGGCGGCAAGTCCGAGATTTCCGAGAGGCGGTAGGGATCTGATGACAGAAGCTAGGTGCGCCTCAGGCGTCTTCGCGCGAGTCCGCGTGCTCTTCGCGCTGACCGTGTGCGCGGTCGCGGCGTCTCTGCTGACGCCGGCGTCGGCTTTCGCGGTCCGCAAGATAGGTCTGTCCTCCGGGTCGTTCCAATTCAACGTAGCTCCGGGTCAGAGCAGCGAGAACAGCGTCTACGTCATCAACGACGGCGACGAGGATCTCACCGTGCTCGTGTACGCGGCGGACCAGGTTGTCGACAAGGATGGCAAGGTCACCTACCAGGTTCCCAGTCGAAACGACCCGACCGCGATCACGTCCCCGGCTTCCTGGCTTCGCCTCTCGATGCCCGACAACGCAAAGGCGTACGGCAACACGCCCTACATCGAGATGAAGCCCGGACAGCGCATCAAGGTCGAATTCGGCGTAGAGGCACCTGTGAACGTAGCACCCGGCGACCACCAGGTCATTCTCTTCTTCGAGATGTTCGACTTGAGCTCTCCAAAGCAAGGCACCGCCACGGCCAAGATTGCTGGCCGCCTGGGCGCGCGACTGCGAGTGCGCGTGCAGGGTGACCTCGTTGACCGGCTTTCCGTAGAGCCGTTCGTGCTTCGGCAGCTGGTCGTAGGCGAGAGCATGCCCTACACGTTCAGAATCAAGAACGAGGGCAACATCGACAAGCGCGTGACGGTGAAGCTCACGCTGCTCGATTCCAGTAAGCGTGAGGTACTGAGCTCGACGGTTCTGACCGAGGGTGTGGTGTACGCGGGAACCGAGTCCGAGCACACGGGCGACTTGCGGCCCTCAGAGTTTCTGCTGGGGCCGTATACCGGGCGCTTGACGATGGAGTACTACAAGGAGGGCGCAACGCCTGGACAGGAACTGCCCGAGCGCGTGGAGGAGGATCGCACCGTATGGGCGATGCCTCTTTGGTTCGCGATTGCCGTCATCTCCGTGATCGGCGTCACCTTGGTCTGGCTTTCCTGGCGCCAGGCGGTGAAGTCCGCGGCGAAGAAGGCGGCCAAGCAGACAGCGGCCGAGACCGACGTTGTGAAGCCGGTGGCACCGCAGGCGGCGAGCGCCATGGCGGAGACCACCGCGCCCGCTCAGCCGACAGCACGCACTGAGTCCGCCGCGCCGAAGGAGGCGCTGCCGCAATCAGAGGAGCCGCAAGAGGACTCACCTTAGGCGGAGGAGCCGGACGTTTCCGTCGACTGAGAGTCTCCCCCAAGCGAGGTCGAGCGCCCGGCGCGGAGTTCGCGCCGGGCGCCATCATCCCACCCCGCGAGCGGGGGCACCCCGCGCGAAACCCGCTTAAGGCCCGTTCACCTTCGTATCCGACCGCCCGGCGACAAGGGCTAAAGAATGCCCTGGCAGTGACGATAACCGGGGTGGACGCACTGGAAACGGGCCTGATGGGTCCTAGCCGGTTTAGTCGGTGAACGCTGAACGGAGGAGAAGGATGAAGAGGACGATACTGATAGCGGCACTGGTGGTAGCGTTGGTGTTTGGAGTGGTGGCCTACTCGACCGCGGCAACCGCAACGGACAGCGTGAACCTCCAGGCAACGGTCAATGCCAGGATTACGCTGACCGCGCCTGCTGACCACAACTTCGGCCCGATGGACCCCGGGGCGACCGCCTCGTACTCGGGCAATGTGAACGTTCGCTCGAACGCGCCGTTCACGGTCATGCGGACTGTCGCCGGCAACTCGGCGGAGATCGGTCTCTTGGTGTCCGGACCTCCGGCCATCGGCAACGGTGTAGCCGGGCCGGTACAGGCCAAGGCGCCCGCCGCGGCCGGCGTGAACTTCAATGAGACCTACGACGTCAACATCCCCTGGACGACCGACCCTGGCACGTATATCGCAACCGTCACCTACGACGCCGTAACGCAGTAGGTCCCCGCAAGAGAGTACTAGACGCAGCCATAATCGCAGAAGAGCAGCCGCAACGGGGTCCACGTGCAAACGTGGACCCCCATCCTTTTCGGGACGCTCCGATCGTCGGCGAGGCGCTAGTTGCGGAGGCTGCCCAGTGGTGCCGGGAAGCGGCCTCCGCGGCGGATGAGCTTGGTGCCTGCCCAGCGGCTGACCTCCATCACCGGAGCCGAGCCCAGCAGACCCCCGAACTCGAGACGGTCGCCGACGCTCTTCCCTATCGCGGGGATCAGACGTGCGGCGGTCGTCTTGTTGTTGACCACACCTATCGCGCAGGCGTCCGAGATGATGGCGGCCACCGTCTCGGTCGTCGTGTCCCCCGGCAGGGCGATCATGTCCAGCCCTACCGAGCATACCGATGTCATGGCCTCAAGCTTCTCGAGGGTCAACGCTCCGTCGGCGACGGCGCGGATCATTCCCGCGTCCTCGCTCACAGGAATGAACGCCCCGGACAGCCCGCCGGTCGAGCTGGTACCCATGGCGCCGCCCTTCTTCACGGCGTCGTTGAGCAGTGCGAGCGCCGTGGTCGTGCCCGGACCCCCGCAGCGCTCCACGCCCATGGCCTCGATGATGTCGGCCACGCTGTCGCCCTCGGCGGGAGTAGGGGCGAGCGAGAGGTCGACAATGCCCATCGAGACCCCCAGCCTTCTCGCTGTCTCCCGCGCTATGAGCTCGCCGACACGAGTGATCTTGAACGAGGTGGCCTTGATCGCCTCGGCGACTTCTGTCATGTCGGCGGTGTCCGGAAGTGACGATACGACCGCCCGTACGACACCGGGTCCGGAGATGCCGACGTTGACCACCGAGTCTGGCTCCCCGCCTCCGTGCGTCGCGCCTGCCATGAACGGGTTGTCCTCGACCATGTTGCAGAAGACCACGAGCTTGCCGCAGCCGATGCTGTCGCGGTCGGCCGTGACCTCGGCGGTCTCCCGTATGACCTCGGCCATGCGGATGATCGCGTCCATATTGATGCCGGCGCGCGTTGACGCCACGTTGACGGACGAGCAGACCCGCTGGGTCGCCGAGAGCGCCGAGGGGATCGAAGCGATCAGCCTGCGGTCGCCGTCGCCGATTCCCTTGTGCACCAGCGCCGAGAATCCACCTATGAAGTCCACTCCGACCTCCACGGCGGCGTGATCCATCGCCTCGGCC
>JBBILP010000082.1:0-5950 GCA_037444885.1 Actinomycetota bacterium
TCACGATGGGCATCAGGTCCGGATTCAACGCGAAGGCTGGCCGTCCCCTGCCCATGTAGGTCGCCACCACCGGAGGCTTCCTGAGGGGGACACTGTACCAGGGGGTGCGCGAGCGGCATACGTAGCTCTCACGAACCTCGATGCTGCGGCCGTTGATGTAGTCCGCAAGCGGCTCGTCGGCATCGAGGTCAACATGCGAGACGGCTAGCAGATGGCGTTCGACTTGAGAGGAGTCGATGCGGCCATTGGCCCCCAGAACCTCGCGGGCCCGGGTAATCGCGGGGACACAGTACTCGGCGAGACCGATTCGTCTAGCGAGATCGCCAGGAAGCAGGAAGAAGCTGTTGCCGCCGGTGACAGCCCCACGACTCACCCGAACGTAGTCCCCCAGCTGTACGAATCCTTCTGGTGCTCGCTTGGGCGGAGTCAGCAACTCAGTCCAGGACGCCGCAGCCTCAAGGCGCGTTCGGGAGATGGCGCGCCCTTTGTGCTGGATATCGTGCAAGTCGCCGGGTGTGCGAGCGGACTGAAGGCGGATGCTCGAAGCGTTGTGTCCGCGCTCGAAACACATGATGGACGCCGTAACCATCGCGTCGTCGAATGCGCGGGCCTCGGGACGCAGAACGTGTACCGAGCGACCTCCGGCTCCGTTCAGCAGCGCATCGCGCATTGCATGCCCGTAGTTGACGTCCAGCCACTCTGAGCTAGTCAGAAGGCAGCCCAGATCTCCCGGAGCGCTCTTGCTGACAACGGCCATGAAGAAGATCGCATGAAGACCAGCCAGTCCTGACCAACGCGACCAACCGAGCTCGCTCGCGGTGCTCCGCGCCCACGTCTTGAGATCAGCGGGGATGTGATGGTGTCGTACATACGGGGGATTGCCAATGAACGCGGTGCGTCCAGTGACGGAATTCAATGACAGCCGCACGAAGTCCTCGTTGAAGACCGAGACATTGTGAAGGCCCAAGACCGCGGCATTGGCCCTGCATGCCAGCGTGGAGGCAGGATCCAGGTCAACAGCCAGGACCTGTGCATGGCGGCTGGCTCGCGCTGCCGTAAGCGCAAAACGACCGGAACCACACCCGCAATCGACAACTCGCTCGGGAGTCTGGGCAGATACCCAGTCGACCATCTCATCCACCAGTGAAGGCGGCGTGAACACCTGACCGATAGTGCGACGATCTGACGCCGAACGCATGGCGATTAGGCGATCACCGAGAGGATCCTCGCCGGCTAGGATGCGCTGACGAATATGTTCAATGTCGCTGGACGTGGAGGCACTGGTCGGGAGGAGGGTGCTTTCGGCGGCCGACAGTGGCCCGCCCACAGAGGATGCTCCAAGCGCCGCACAGAGTGCGCCGAATTCAACGACTTGTGTGTCCGCGTGTGCCAAAGTCCCGGGTCCTTACCACGTGCCGGAACCCTGCGCCCCGACCTTGCGTACGATTCTAGTATACCGCCCTGACATTCGATGGCTGAGCTTGCGGGGCTATTCCCGACGTGCAGCGCGTGAGCTGTGAGGCGCTACGCGCGTTTGTCAGCCCCCTCTACCCAGCAAGAACCAGGTCTGCGCCTCTTCGATGGTAACGTCGGCGAAGCGGCCCGCGAGCGATTCGACCGAAGTGCCCGGCGGCAGCGGGGCGTGCACGACCTTGTTGGACGCCGTGCGACCCGAAAGCATCGAGTCGTCCCGCTTGGAGAGACCCTCGACCAGGATGGAATGCGTGCTGCCCACGTACGCGACGTTTTTGCGCAGCGCCGAGGACTGGACCTCTTGCACGAGCGCGTCGAAACGCTCCCGCGTGACCTCGCGTGGCGGGGTGTCGTCGAGTCGGGCGGCGGCCGTCCCCTCTCTCGGCGAATAGATGAACGTGAACGCCTGGTCGTATCGCGCTTGCCGCACGACTTCCATGGTCGCCTCGAAGTCGTCGTCGGTCTCACCGGGAAAGCCGACGATCACATCCGTCGACAGCGCAAGCTCGGGCATGCGATCGTACAGGCTCTCGACCACCGACATGTAGTGGGCCTGCGTGTAGCCTCGGTTCATCGCCTCCAGGATGCGGTCGGAGCCGGATTGCACCGGCAGGTGAAGGTACTGACACACCTCGGGGGTCTCGGCCATGGCCTCGATCGTCGCGGGCGAGATGTCCTTCGGGTGGCTTGTCACGAAACGCACGCGCGCGATGCCAGTGGCCGCTACCGCGCGGAGGAGGTCGGCGAACCTCGGCTCGCCATAGAGGTCCCTGCCGTACGAGTTCACGTTCTGTCCGAGCAACGTGACCTCCAGCACGCCCTCCGAGGACAGCTTCTCGCATTCCCGTGTGACCTGCTCGAAAGGCCTGCTGCGCTCCCTACCGCGAACGAACGGGACGATGCAGTACGAGCAGAAGTTGTCGCAACCGACCATGATGGGCACCCAGGCGTGCCAGTCGTGCTCGCGCTTGGACGGCAGGTCGCTCGCGAAGTCCGCGGAGGCCTCGAGGACCTCGACGACGGGTGTCCGAGCCGCCCTGGCCGACTCCAGCAGCGCCGGCAGATGCGCCAGGTTATGCGTCCCGAAGACAACGTCCACGTGCGGCAGCTGCTCCAGCAGACGCTCCCCGTCGCGCTGACCGATACATCCCCCCACGGCGATGAGCGGGGTCGCACCGGCCGTCTTCAGCCGCTTCAGGGACGATACCTGTCCGCGCAGCCTCTCGTCCGCGTGTTCGCGCACGCAACAGGTGTTGAATACGATCACGTCCGCCGAGTCGGGCTCCTCGGCGCGCGATAGCCCTTGGGATTCGAGCATACCAACGATGCGCTCGGAGTCGTGTTTGTTCATCTGGCACCCGAAGGTGCGCACGAAATACGTCTTCATGGCCGCGCTAGTTTAGCACGCGGCAACCGCCGCCCCTACCGGCGCCCAGCGGCGTTCAGGAGCGCTTCCAGCACCTCATCGGGTACGTCCGCGCCTCCGAGCGCGACGCCGGGCGCGTCCGGGCCGTGATGGTCTGAGCCGCCTGTGACGATCAGCCCGAGTCCCGACGCGAGCGCGGCCAAGTGCGCGCGTTGCTCGGGTGTATGCTCGCCGTGGTGAGCCTCGATGCCGTCGAGTCCCGCTCGCGCCAACTCCGCGATGACGTCGTCGGAAACGCGAGTCACGGCAGGGTGCCCGAGAACCGCCACTCCCCCGACCGCCTTGATCGTCTCGATGACGGCGGCAGGGTGAGTCTCGGGTTTCGGCACGTAGAAGGGTTTGCCTCGGCCGATGAACCGCTCGAACGCGTCGGAGACCGTTTCCGCATGACCCCTGCCCACGAGCGCCCGCGCCACGTGCGAGCGTCCCACCGACGCGCCCTCGGCATGATAGAGCACGTCCTCGAGGCTGACCGCGTACCCAGCCTTGCCCAGAGCGTCCACGATCTGCTCGGCTCGCGCCACCCGTGCCTTGCGCAGTTCCGCGAGTCTGGAGAGGAATGTCGGGTCGGTGTGGTCGATGAAGTAGCCGAGTATGTGCATGTCCAGCCCGTTCATGGAGGCGGACAGCTCCACAGCGGGAATCATGAGTAGGTCGGCTTCTTCGGCCGCGGCGAGCCCCTCGGCGAGTCCTTCGACAGTGTCGTGATCGGTGATGGCTAGCGCTTGTAGGCCGAGAGAGACGGCCTGGGTTACGAGTTGCGTTGGAGTGAGGGTGCCATCCGATACGGTGCTGTGGACGTGTAGATCGACGCCCGGCACCGCGCGGTCGCTACGACTTCGCGTGGTGCATATCGCGCGGCTCGACGAGCAGCCGGATCGCGGTGCGCTCTTCGCCGTTGATGGTGATGTCCGCGAAGGCGGGCACGCACGTGAGCTCAAGTCCGGCCGGGGCGATGAACCCGCGGGCGATGGCGATGGCCTTGATCGCCTGGTTGAGCGCTCCCGCGCCCACGGTCTGCACCTCGACAACACCTTGCTCGCGGATGACTCCGGCGAGGGCGCCGGCCACCGAGTTGGGGTTCGACTTGCTCGACACCTTGAGTACTTCCACGGCTGCCTCCACTGCGGCGGTGTTGCTGCGTCTAGTGTTCGTCTGCTGCGTGCGTCTACGGGGAAACGATGGGTTTGCGTGGCCCAACGTGCAGGTCGGTGGAACTTGGCGGAGCTTCGACCAATAAGTATAGCATCGCCGAGTCTAGTCTTCCTTCTCGATGTCGAAGCGCACGCGAATCTCGTCGCGACCTATCGACACCCTCGGCTCTCCGCGAAGATGCAGGTAGTAGCGCTCCGACAGCACGTCGAAGGCGGTTTGGAGTTCTCGGCGGAATTCGTCCAGGTCGGAGTGGTGAATGGATAGCCCTCGCCTGTCGCGGTAGATGTCGGGCGCGGGTGTCTCGGCAGGCTCGTCCTCAACCGCGGTCTGTCGCAAGACGGTCTCCAGCGGGGCCAGCTCGAGCGCCAAGATACGGTGCGCGGTCCTCTCCGAGATGGACAGGCCCATGGTGTCGGCCGCGTCGCACAGCTCGGTGGCGATGCCGCACACCGCGAGTCTCTGCCAGATGGGCAGTCGCATAGCGTCTTCGCAGAAGAGCAGGTCGGTGGATTCCAGCACCTCGCGCGCGATCTCGCACATGGTCGAGGCGCACTCGGCGGGAGAGCCGAGGTAGATGTCTATCTCGGGATGCTCGCAGGCGAACTCCAGGACTCGCCGCACGATGTTGTGCGGTCCTTTCGCACACACCAGCCGCCCGTCCGCGCCCCTCTCGACGATCGGCCACGTGGACTGGTCGCTTCGCTCGGGAAGAGCGGTCGTATCCGAGGTCACGACCACGGCGCACCCCTTGTGAGGGTCGGACGTCGCCACGCGCGCCTCGGTGACGTTGGATCGCACCGAGAAGAGCGCCATGCCGCGACCGTGTACGCCCCAGCGGTCGATGACCATGGTGTCGAGCTTCGAGGTGACTCTCGGCTGGAAGACGGCGTCGTGCAGGTGCCGAGGCACGCCGATTCCATCGTCCACGATCGTAAGCGAGCGCGTGTCCCCCTCGCGGCTGTTCGCGACGAATATGCGGCGCGCGTGGGCGTCCCTGGAGTTGCGCAGAAGCTCCACGACGACGTCCTCGAAGCTGCGGATGTCGTGCTTGGCTTGTCGGCGCTCGGCCTCCGAGACCCGAAGGCGGACGAAGCCGTCACCCAGGGTCTCCTCGACCTTGAGGTGGGATTCGCCGGACACGGATGCGACGAAGTCGATCAGGCTTTCTCGATCGGTCATGAGTCCAGTCTACAGGCCCAGAAGGGCGGTTGGTAGCAGGCCGAGAGCAGCCTGGCACGGGCGGTGCGACAAAGGAAGAAGGCCGCGAAAGCGGCCTTCTCGCATGGCTGGTAGCCGTGAGTATCATAGCCGAGAAGCCCGGCTAGGTCACTCCGGTCGCTACTTCGCGTACTCGATCGCTCGGCTCTCACGAATGACCATGACCTTGATCTGGCCGGGGTAATCCATGGACTCCTCGATCTCTTTGGCGATATCGCGGGCAAGCACGACCGAGTCCGAATCGGACACGTCGTCGGGCTTGACCATGATGCGCAGCTCGCGTCCCGCCTGCATGGCGTAGCACTTCTCGACGCCCTTGTGGGCCTCGGCCACCGACTCGAGCTTCTCCAGGCGCTTGATGTAGCTCTCCAGCGTCTCGCGACGAGCACCGGGCCTGGCGGCCGAAACCGCGTCCGCCGCCTGAACGAGGACCGCCTCGATCGTGGAGGGCTCCACGTCGGCGTGGTGCGCTTCGATCGCGTGCAGGATCTCTTTGGACTCGCCGTAGCGCCGTGCGACGTCGGCGCCGATGACCGCGTGCGCACCCTCGGTCTCGTGGTCTATGGCTTTGCCGATGTCGTGAAGCAGTCCGGCGCGCTTGGCGAGCTTGACGTCGGTGCCGAGCTCGGCGGCCATCACACCGCACTCGCTTGAGGTAGCGCACTTGTGCGGTGTGAT
>JBBILP010000083.1:0-5833 GCA_037444885.1 Actinomycetota bacterium
TTGAGGAACGTGAGCGACCAGATGGGAAGCCTGGCGTTGGATATCTCGGCAAGTGAGGTCACCAGCGCCGCGGCATCGGGGAGCGAGAACAGCCGATGGACTTCCTCCTCCAGCGGTCGCAAAGCGACCGTTACTTCGGTGATGATCCCGGTTGTTCCTTCAGCGTCCGCGACGTAGAGACGCAGCTCGTCGGCGTTGTACGTGACTATCTCGCCCGAGGGCAGAACGACACGTGCCGCCAGCACATTGTCCCGGATCGGGCCGAACTCATAGGAGCCGAACCCCGAACCTCCCTGCGCCAGCCAACCCCCCACGGTAGACGACGGAAGTGATGAGGGATACGACCTCAAGTCGAGGCCGAGTTTGTTGACCCGCTTGAGCAAGTCCTCCCAGCGGGCGCCCGCCTCCACTGTCGCGCTGGGCGTGCCCTCGGAGTCGACGCGCAGAATCGCGTCCATGGCGGACATGTCCACCACCACGGCACCGTCCTGGGGCAAGACACCGCCATACCCCGAAGTAGATGCCGCGCGCGGTACCAGCCGAAGTCCCTCACCGCGCGCGAGACGCACCAGATCGCGGACCTCGTCCTCGCACACCGGCCGCACGACAGCCCCCGCGATGCCCGCCTGCACGAACGGTTTCACCAGTCGCGGAAGCGAACCTATATCCGAGGAGTAGAGCTTGCGTTCGACGCGTCCGAAGCGGACGCGATCGCCGAACAGCCCTTTGAGTCCTTGCCGTGCGGATTCACCTACGGCGCTCATCCCACTCCTCCTCGACACTGGACGGACCACCTTGCGCCTGGAGTCACAAGGAGACCCGTGCGGCTGAACCTGATACCCAGGGGGGTATCTCGCACAATACCCTGACCGGTATCCATGGGTCAAGGCCGTTGGCACAAGATGCTACTATGGCTGCCGCGTACTAAGGCGCGCCGAGTCGGCCGAATGATACGGAGTCTAAAGTGAAAGCGGTCCTATTCGATCTGGACGGAACGCTCCTGGATATCCGAATCGACGACTTCCTTGGCCGCTACTTCGCCGCCCTCGAGGTGGTGTTCGACCAAGTCGCGGACTCGGCGAACTGCGATCCCAAGGGCATGATGCGGGCATTGCTCGACTCCACCAACGCAATGGCGAGGCCGCACCCTGCTCAGACGAACAAAGAGGTGTTCCGCTCTGAGTTCTTGCGGCTGACCGGGATCGATATCGATCAGGAACACCAGGTGTTCGATGACTTCTATCGCGACCGCTTCCCGAGTCTTCGCCACGACGAAGGTCCCAACCAGGGCGGGAGGTCCGCCGTTGAGGCCGCCAAGGGCCTTGGGATGCGCGTCGCTGTCGCGACGAATCCCATCTTCCCGAGAGCGGCGATCGAGCACCGCATCGCGTGGGCCGGGCTTGCCGACGTGGACTTCGATCTGGTCACCACGTACGAGGACATGCATTCCTGCAAGCCCCACGGAGCCTACTACGCTGAGATAGCGGCTCTACTCGGCGTGGAACCGAGAGACTGCCTGATGGTGGGCGATGACCCTGGGCTTGACCTGCCCGCCGCCGACATCGGAATGCGAACGTTCCTCGTCGGGAATTCGCCTAGCGGCTCGGCGGATTACTCGGGCACTCTCCTCGACCTAGCGGCGCTTCTCCCGCGCTTGTCCGATGGGCGCGAGGCCATTCCCTTGGGCGGCCTCGGAGATGCTCCTATCTAGCGGATAGACCGCGGCGCTCGGTCCTAGAACACCTTGCGACGGATCAACGCGACCCAGGCGCCATCAAGACGCTGGTCGTAGAAGTACTCGAACTTGCCCTTCGTCTCTTTCCGAAGGTCGATCTGGTATCCCAGACCTGCGGGCTCGTGATCGCAAACGACCACCAGGCTGTCGCTCGAATCCAGCTCGAGCATCTTGTCGAGCACGCTGAAGACCACGGGCCGACGCAGCGATGGCGTCAGGCCCCGCACATCCACAACCAGACCATTCGGAGCACCTGCAGTCATCGACCACCTCTGGGTGTTGGTGTTCCGCTCCAGCGTAGCGACCGTACCGCCCATCATAACTCCTACGAGCCCCCGTCCTCTTCGTTTTCATACTCCTCGGCCAACTCGATGCCCGCGCAGTCAGCGCTTTCCTTGGGAGTCAGAGCGTCTCTTTCAGAGGCGCATCGACGCCGTTCCTCGTCGGAGTTGGCCTCAAGACCGGCCGAGACCGGCGCGTCTCCCATGGCGCCCCGCTCGCCCACAGGCACCTTTTTGTTCTCGTTGTCGCCCATGCTTGTGAATCCCTTCCTTTGTCTTGCGGCATGTATTCGCTCCCTACGTACTCTTTCCCTCTTTGGAAAGTTATTCTTCGGCGAACGGGGGTACGCAGTCAGTGAGCGACAGTGCATACTTGTGAAGGGATTCACACTAGGGCGGCGAAGACGTGCTTCGGGACAAGTACCAGCCGTTCGTTTGGGGGACGCCGTTGCGGGGCGTACAAGGATGCGCTCAAGCGGGGTTCGCGAGCGTGGCTCGCGAGCCGTCGGCCCATCATTCCCCTTCAGATTGCAGCCATACCGGCGCTGTCCTTCGCGCCCTCAAGGTGACAAAGGGGGGTTGCCCATGGCCTGCGCGCGCCACGTGTACCTCTAGTTGAGACCACTGCGTGACCTCAGGTCTTCGAGTTCAAAGGAGGTGTAGCACATGGAGAATAACGGTCGAGAATCGCTCGAAGCCATTCTGGCCGCCAGGGGCGTTACGCGCCGCGACTTCCTGAAGTACTGCGGCGCGGTTGCCGCGTCATTGGGTCTGGCCGAGACGTACGCGCCACGCATCGCGGCCGCTGTTGAAGCCGCCGGCGCGAAGAAGCTCAAACCCGTCCTCTGGTTGGCCCAGGGGTTGTGCACCGGCTGCACGGAATCGGTAGCGCAGGTCGACTACCCCGACGTTCCGACGATCGTCCTTGACTACCTGTCGCTCAACTACTGGGAAACCGTCATGGCTGCAACCGGTGAAGCCGCTGAAGCCGTGAAGGAGCAGACGATCAAGGACGGCGGCTACCTGGTCATAGTCGAGGGCTCCATCATGACCGGCGCGAACGGGAACACGCTGCGCATCGCCGGGAAGACGGGCGTGGACATCGTGAAAGAGGCCGCCGAGAAGGCGGACGCCGTCATTGCGATAGGGTCATGCGCCGTGGACGGCGGATGGGTCCGGGCCGCCCCCAACCCGGCGGGCGCACAGGGAGTCATGGACCTGCTTCCCGATCTCGCCAAGGCGGGCAAGGTCGTGAACCTTCCGACCTGTCCGGTCAACCCCGAGTGGGTGGTCGCCCTGGTCGTAGACTACTTGCTCCTCGGCAAGCTCCCGGAGTTGGATGCCCAGTACCGCCCGAAGCTGATATTCGGCCAGACGATCCACGACAACTGCCCGAGGCGTGGGCACTTCGAGAACAGTGCGTTCGTCGAGACCTTCGGCTCTGTCGAGGAGGCGATGGGCTACTGCCTGTACAAGGTCGGGTGCAAGGGTCCACAGACGCTGACGAACTGCCCGATCGTCCGATGGAATCGCCGAGCCAGCTGGTGCGTCGAGTCAGGCAGCCCCTGCATAGGCTGCGGCAACTTCAACTGGGTCGATGTCGGCGCCCCCTTCCTCGAGCGCGCGGCCGACGTGACGCTGCCGGGCTTCGGCGGAGTCAAGGCCGACACCATCGGCATCGCGCTAGGCGCGGCGGCCGCCGGCGGTCTGCTGGTGCACGGCATCGCACAGGCAGCCACCGGACGGATGGGTCACGGCGCCCCCGTTGAGGAAAAGAAGGGAGGCGAGTCCTGATGGCCAAGGAGAAGGCAGTCATCGACCCGGTCGTGCGCATCGAGGGACACATGCGCGTCGAGTGCGAGGTCGAGGACGGCAAGGTAACCAACGCCTGGGTATCAGGGACGCTCTTCCGCGGCATGGAGGAAATCCTCAAGAAGCGCAAGGCCGAGGACGCCTTCTACATCGCGCAGCGTATCTGCGGTGTGTGCCCGATCTCGCACGGACACGCTTCCACGCAGGCCGCCGAGGCAGCACTCGGCATCAAGATCCCGCAGAACGCCAGGATCATCCGAAACATCATCGAAGGAGCTCAGTACCTCCACAGCCACATACTGTGGTTCTACACGCTCGCCGCTCTGGACTACGTGAACGTGATCTCGGCATTGTCGGCCGACATCGCGGACACGTACGCCCTGGCGGCGGAAGCCGGTACGGGCACCGCCGATTTCGGGGCGATCCAAAGTCGACTCCTGAAGTTCGCCGAGGGCAAGCAGCTCTCGATCTTCAGCGGTCATTGGTGGACGCATCCGGCGTACAAGCTCTCGCCGGAACTCAACCTGATAGCTGTCGCACACTACCTTGAGGCGCTCGAGATGCAGGCGGAAGCCGCCACGGTCATCGGTGTGATGGGCGGGAAGTTCCCGCACTTCATGACCTCCCTGCCCGGTGGAACGGCCTTCGTACCCACCGAGGAGAAGCTGGACGACGTTCTCTTCCGGATCACCAAGGTCAAGGAGTTCATCGACACCAAGATGATTCCGGATACCATCGCAGTCGCAGCGAACTACCTCGATGCACTGGAATACGGCGTGGGCGTCAAGAACTTCCTGTCGTGGGGCGTCTTCGAGGACAAGTCCTTCGACCCGAAGAAGCGCGCGATGCCGCGCGGAGCTATCTACGACGCCCAGCTCTCCGGGGTCGTAGACGCCGATCCCGCCAAAGTCATCGAGTACACGGAGAGGTCCTGGTACGACTCACCCAGCGCCCTCAATCCGGCAAAGGGCGAGACGGCGATGGCGTACACCGACTACGACATCGAGAAGAAGTACTCGTGGGCGAAGGCGCCCAGGCACGATGGACGCGCTATGGAGGTAGGCCCCCTCGCTCGTATGCTCGTAGCCTTCGTCTCCGGTGTTCCAGAGGTCAGAACCGAGGTCGACGGAGCTTTGGAGAGGCTCGGCGCGCCGAAGCAATACGCCAAGCTGATCTCGCTGCTCGGCCGGATAGCCGCACGCAATCTCGAAGCCAAGATCATCGCTCAATGGACCCTGCAGTGGGTACTTGACCTCGTCGAGGCCCTGAAGGGAGGCGACAGCTCGTTCTTCACGCAGGAGCGCGGCCAAACCGGCGAGGGAGCAGGACTTTGGGAGGCGCCTCGCGGAGCGGTGGGTCATTGGATGAACGCGAAGGACGGCGCGATCGAGAACTATCAGGTCGTCAGCCCGTCGACATGGCTTTCGTCGCCACGTGACGCCGACGACCGACGCGGGCCGATCGAAGAGGCGCTGATCGGCTGTCCCGTGGAGAAGATAGAGGAGCCGCTAGAGCCGCTACGTATCGTCCACAGCTTCGATCCTTGAATCGGGTGCGGGGTCCACGTGATGGAACCCAAGACGGGGAAGAGCGTGACCGTGTACTCAAGCCCGCTCGGGATGTGAGACCGATGGCTCACGCTACATACAGGGAATCCCACCCCTTCCCGTTCATGATCTCGCACTGGATACACCTGCTCTGCATGGTGGTACTGGTTTTCACGGGCTTCTACATACACGCCCCGTTCGGTGACTTCAGCATGGCGACCATGCGCTCGCTGCACTTCGCGGCGATGTGGCTTGTGCTCGTAAACCTGGTGATCAGGGTGGTGCTTGCCTTCACTTGGAGGACGTCCTCGCTGAAAGGCACAAGGGACGTCGTGCCCGACTACAGGAACTTCTCTCCTCAGTCGGAGAATCGCGGCCAGTTCATCGAGACGATCAAGTACTACCTGTTCATCCGCAAGACGCACCCCGCGACGGGCAAGTACAACCCAATGCAGAAG
>JBBILP010000084.1:0-5831 GCA_037444885.1 Actinomycetota bacterium
ACAGCGGCCGCGGCGGGCGGAGTGCCACCCGCACCACGAAGCCGGCCCCCTTCTCAGCGCGAGGCGGATCCTCAACTGCCCCAGGCGCGAGAGCGGCGGCGTGGCCGGTCAGCGGGAATCAAGTCTGCCGGGAACCGATGCGCTACCACCGCCGGTACTAGAGTGAGGCGCCGCCACCTCCGCGCCAGCTGTCGCCGATCCACCGGGCCCGCCCTGTCTACGGCACAAGCCCACGCCTGCGTGCCCGATTCTTGCGGCGCTACCGCGGCGGCTTGAATGCCGCAATGATGTTCTCCGCCGTCTTGCTACGGAGCCCCAGGTCCTGCTCGACTGCGGCTTGGGCTTGATTCCTTAGCTCCTGCGCCTGCGCTTCCATCTTGAGAGCATCATGGAATGCCTTCGCGCGCTGCACCACGGCCTTCGTCGTCGGTGAGGGGATGTTCAGTTCCTCGAGCAGCAGGTCCGATTTTATGCGGTACCGGCCGAGGCCCGTCGACCGTGTCATCAGCTCCGCGCGGACCTCCGGGCTGCGGAGAATCGACCAGACCGCATAGGGATCGACGCCGTCCTTCGGCGTCAGCACCGTGTACTCGGTGGACACGACGCCCCCGTCCATTTCAGGCGGGAGAACGGCGATCGCGCCGTTGACCGCATTGATGTGCGATACGACGACGTCTCCAGCACGAGCCACGTACAGGCGCGGGTAATCGATCGAGTCGCGGACCGTGGCCTCCTGCTCCGGGAATCCGTCGTACCGGACGGACAGCAGTTGAACGGTGTCGTCGGCGCCGGCGGTCGACTCCTCCTCTCGCGGCGCAAGCCACGTCGACAGAGGCCCGACCTCAAGCCCGGCCTTCTTCCACTCGCCCATCTTGCGCCCGGGCTTCAGCAGGCAGGACTTCACATCGAGCCGGTCCTTGATCCTCGCGGCGGGGACGAGGTTTCCAGGTGCCTGGCCCTGCTGCGAGTCCTTAAAAGCTTCGACGACTGCTGCGATCTCCTTCTTCGCGGCTTCACGCCGGACCGCATCTTCCGCAAGCACGCGCTGGCGCGCCGAGTCGTCCACGCCGACAGACGTGCAGTACCACATGAAAACGTCGCCCTGAGCGTCCTCATCACCGGTCTTCTTGGCGAGGTAGATGATGGACGTCTTCACGCGCGCACCTGAACGCTGGAAGGCATCGCCGGGAAGCGAGATGACAGCCTTGACGATGAACCGCTCACGAATGAAATCGCGCGCCCAGGCGTAGCGGTCACCCCCGAGAATGCTGTCGTCGATGACCGCCAGCACGCGGCCCCCGGGCTTCAGGAGGTCGGCGTATCGCTCGAGGAACAGGATGCTTGACCGGATGCTGCTCTTGTTTCCGACGACGCCCTGCACGTCGTACTCGGCGAGAAGCTTCCGGCTGCTCGGCACCTTCGGGTCGTACTCCTTTGAAAAAGGCGGGTTCGTGAGGATCACGTCGAACCCATCACTGCCGGCGAGGTACTTCCGCAACTCCTTCACTTCGGCGGCGGTTTCGGGGGAGAGGTAGCCCTGGTGCTCGAGATCCTTGTCCAGCGCTTCGGCGATGTAGATGCGGCTTCCACCGTCGCCATGGAGGTACATGTTGATCCGCGCGATCCGCGCGATCGGCGGCTCTCGACCGACGTCGATGCCAAAGATCGCGTCCTCCTTTATACGCTTGAAGAGCTTGGCGCGCTCCCCGGTGGATAGGGCCGTGTTCTCAGCCACCTGTCGCGACATGACTGCGAGCGCCTCGATCAAGAAGCCACCGGTTCCGCAGCACGGATCGATGATGCTGTCGACGTGGTCCTTCGTGGCGTGCAGATCTGCCAAGCCGACCATCAGCTTCACGACACTACGAGGGGTGAAGTACTGCCCGAGCTCGCGGCCGCGCATGGTGCTGTTGAGGAACGTCTCGAACAGCCGGCCGTTCAGGTCCTCGTCGATGCCAAAGAGGTCCTGATCCTCCAGCATGCCGACGACCGCCTTTGCAGTGTCCGGCTGTAGGTTGAGGCGCTCGCCCTTGTCGAAGATCCGCTTCTTCGATCCGGCGACGACCTCCTTCTCGAGCGCCTCCACAAGCTGCTGGAACTGGACGTCCAACGGACTCGGGTGCTGCCCCTCGAGTCCTTCGATCCACCGCACGGAGAAGGGCACGGCCGACGCAGCGATCGGCTCACCGGCCTTCATCTCCTTCGGAAACTTCTTGTGAAGCTCACGATCCGCTCGGATCTTCAGGAAGATCACCTTCACGAATTCGTGGAACGCCGCCGCCGGCGAGATGTTGTCGTGCTTGTAGATGAAGTTGTTGCACGCGGCGAACAGCGCGTTGATCGAGGACGGCGACGGCCGGACAAGCGTGACCTTCTCGGCGGACGGTGCGGCCTCCCAGGTGTCGACCACATCGGCGCCGAGTAGCTCCTTCAGCGCCTTCGCCTTCGCGTTCCCCGAGACGAAGTCGGAGAAGGAGAGGGAGAGAACCGGAGCCGCGCCGTCCCACTCCCACACGTCCGTGGTCAGGCCGTTCGTCAGCATGAAGTACCTGACACGGTCAGGCTTCTTCACGCCCTTGTTGATGTTCAAGCAGTAGCTCGCGCACTGCTCGACCCAGTCCTGAAGGTCCTCGCCCGTCCCCTTCGCATCACTGATCCAGCGCGGCTTCTTCGTGGCGCCGAGCACGATGTAGTCGGGCTTGTACTTCAACTTCTTTGAGCCCTTTGCAATCGTGATCTCCTTGATCGAAGTCTTGGGCAGGATCCGGCTGTCGTCGTACCCGAGCCACGTCAGGAGCCGGTTCACGAAGAACTGTTCGACGCTCGCCTCGTTGCCCAGAACCGACTTCTCGCAGAACAGGTTCTTCATGCGCGCCTCGACCGCGCTGCAGGGGAGAGGCGGTAAGCGACCTTCGCCCCGGCGAGCGTGCACTTTTCGAAGATGTCAGGGTGGGAGTAGACGCTGGATCGAACGGAGGACGACGGGACGTCATACCCGAGCGCCCGCGAGGCTCGCTCTTGCAGGTCGACCAGCGACAGGCTCGGCCAGTCGTCCTTGCCGTCGGCATCGGAGCGGACCCATAGCGCACGGACCATCGCGTCGACGATTGACACGCCGCCCTTGCGACCCTGGATGAAAGTTGGCGGCGCCGAACGCACGCGTTGAGCCATGTGGAAGACGCTAGCATCTTCTCCTGGCGGACGCTAGCGTCTCCGTTCATTCGAGGTGTCACCACCTCGGGTCTCCGCGGTAGGACGACCGGCGACGACGGCTCCCCTTGCTGCGCGACCGCGAGCGAGCCGCAGCCGAACGAGATCGCGTCCGGTGTCAGTCGGTCCGCGCCCCGTGAGAGGTCCGCTGCTGTGTCAGCCTGCCAGGCTACAAGACTCCTCCATGGAGTTGCGCCGGATCGATGCTGCACTCGTGCGCTCGGATGCCGTGGACTGGCTGCGTGGCCTCGCGTCCGCGTCGGTCGACCTCGTCGTCACTGATCCGCCCTACGAGTCGTTGGAGAAGCACCGCGCGATCGGCACCACGACTCGGCTCAAGCACTCGAAGGCGTCCAGCAACGACTGGTTCAGCATCTTCCCGAACGCCCGGTTCCCCGAGCTGTTCCGCGAGCTGTACCGGGTCCTGCGGAAGGACCGGCACCTGTACCTCTTCTGCGACCCGGAGACGGCGTTCGTCGCAAAACCGATCGGCGAGGCGGCGGGATTCAAGTTCTGGAAACCGATCGTCTGGGACAAGAAGAAGATCGGGATGGGGTATCACTATCGGTCACGATACGAGTTCATCCTCTTCTTCGAGAAGGGCAAGCGAAAGCTGAACGACCTCGGCATCTCCGACGTCATCGAGTGCCCCCGTGTGTTCAACGGCTATCCCACCGAGAAGCCCGTCACCGTCAGCGACGTACTCGTCCGGCAGAGCACGCAGTCCGGCGAGTTGGTGATCGATCCGTTCGTCGGGTCGGGCTCGGTTGCGGTCGCCGCCGCGAGACTCGGGCGGAACTTCGCGGGAGCGGACATCTGCCGCGAGGCACTCGCGATCACGCGCGACCGGCTGGAGGCGGAGGGCGCGATCGTTACGGCTCGGGAGTCGGACCTCGGCCGCGCGACAGCCTAGCGGTCGGACTCGTCGGCGAAGCGGCATGGCACCTCGAACGCCACCCGGCGAGATCGCGCCGCTCGACTGGGGCATCGAGGCGGTGCGCCAGGCGCTGGTGGGCCAAATCCTCACGGTGTGGATCCGATCCTGACGGGGCGTGGGAAGGCGTGAGCTGGAAATGCGGCGAGATGTCGGGATGATGGCGGGATGAGCATGTCCAGAGCCCATTCCGAAGTTTCGCGCGCCGAGCTGCGGCTGGTGAGCGGCGGCACGGAGACCCGCCGAGCCCTCCACGAGCGAGTGCTCGACGGGATCCGTCAGTTCCTCGAAGATCATGCGATGGAAGGCAAGACCGGCGCGCGGGAGTTCTACGATTTTGAGAAGGCCCTGCATGAGCGGTTGCGCGAGGTGGAGCGCGAGGTCGTCGGCGACGTGATGGCTGCGTCCGACGTGGACGTCGACGCGATCGAGATCGAGGGCCGGGTTCACCGGCGCGTTCTGCGGAGCAAGCAGACGTACATGACGGCGTGCGGGGAGGTCGAGGTCGAGCGCTGGCTCTACAAGGACCGCGCGGACCCGACGGCGCATGCGCTGGCGGCGCTCGACCTTCGACTGGGAATCGTCGAGGGGTTCTGGACGCAGCGGGCGGCGCAGCAGGCGTCGTGGGTGGTCACGCAGATGACGCCGAAGAAGGCCGAGGAGCTGTTCGAGCGGGTCGGCAACATGGGCCCGTCGAAGAGCAGCCTTGGGCGGTTGCCGCGGGAGCTCGGAGAGCGGTGGGAGTTCGAGCGGGAGCGGTACGAGCAGGTGCTCCGCGAGGCGATCGTGGTACCGGAGGAGGCGACGAGCATCGCGGTGTCCATCGACGGTGTGCTCGCGTCGATCGACGGCGGGAAGAGCCCGACTGCCGTGCGGGAGTTGGCCGCCGCGGAAGGTCGGCTCAGCAAGGGGCCAGCCGGATACCGAGAGGTCGGCTGCGCGACCCTGGCGTTCTGCGATGCCAAGGGGGATCTCATCTCCGCGATCCGGTTCGGCCGCGAACCCGAGCCGAAGAAGCTCACCTTGAAGGACGTGCTCCGCAAGGACCTTGCGCATGTGCTGGCGCAGCGCCCTGGCCTCCGCCTCGCGAAGATCGCCGACGCGGGAGGGGACAACTGGGAGTACCTCTCGACCCTGCCCGAAGGGCCGGAGATCCTCGACTTCTTCCACGCCACGGAGCACCTCGCGGCAGCGGTCGCGGCGGTCCACGGTGACGGGACGCTCGCGACCCGGCACAAGTTCGAGTTCCTGCGGGAGCGCTTGCTGACCGAGGACGAGGGCGCGCGGGCCGTGATCGGCGCGCTCGGCCACCTCCAGAGGAAGAACCCGCGGATCAAGAAGGTCACGCAGGTGCTCAGCTACTTCCGCAAGAACAAGAAGCGCATGCGCTATGCGGAATGGAAGCGGGCCGGCTTCATGATCGGCAGCGGCGTCGTCGAGGCCGCCTGCAAGACCCTCGTCGCGCAGCGCCTGAAGCTCAGCGGCATGCGGTGGAGTGCGAAAGGCGCGCAGGCCATCCTCACGATGCGAGGATGGGACCAGAGCGAACGCTTCGACCAAGCATGGGCGCTCGTCGCCGCCACCTACGAACGCGAGGTTCATGTGCTCGCGAACGTCCGCGACATCACCCCGACGCCCGAGACCTCCAAACGCCGGTCCCGGGCGTCACGATGAGAACCACACCCTC
>JBBILP010000085.1:0-5830 GCA_037444885.1 Actinomycetota bacterium
GGCAGTGGTCCGGCATCAACGAATTCGTGAGGCAGGCATCCGGAGGCACTGTCGAGCGCATGTCATGCTACTCGCTCATGGTTGACCCGATGACCTCTTGCGGCTGTTTCATGTGCATCGCGGCGATTCTACCGCTCTCGAATGGCGTCATGATCGTCAACCGTGAGTTCAGTGGCATGACGCCATCCGGCATGAAATTCAGCACGCTCGCCGGCACGATTGGCGGTGGCCTTCAGATGCCGGGCTTCACGGGCATCGGACGCAACTACATCGTGAGCAGGAAGTTCCTCTCCGCAGAAGGCGGCCTCGCGCGCGTCGTGTGGATGACCTCGGAGCTCAAGAAGGCTTTGGCCGTCCCGCTGACGGCCCGTGCGGAGGAGCTGGGCATACCGGGACTCATTGACATGATCGCCGACGAGACGGTCTGCGAGACAGAGGAGGAAGTTCTCGCATACATCACCGAGAAAGGTCACCCGGCTGTCTCGATGCAGCCACTGATGTAGTCGGCTCGAGAGGGGACCGACGCGGTCATGACCCTTGCCGGACTCGATACTTCAAGCAGCTGCCGAAGACCAACTGCGGCCCTGACATGATGGAATACGTGGTGACTACGGTGCAGCGGGTCGTGCCGAGCGCCCGCTCGCCAAGGCGTATGACGCCGAGAACATCGGGTTCGCGATGCCCGAGGCGGGCATCAGTCGGGACGCCAACGAGCGTGTTATGACGGCAAGCGAGTTCATGGCCACGATGATGGAGTTCGACATGCCGCTGGACCGGCTGTACCTCGATCCGCTCCTACTCCCTATCGGCGTGGCGCAGCCGCGGGCGATGGAGGCCATGGAAGCAGTCACGATGTTCGAGCAGCTCAACCAGGACGAAGCCGCGTTTCGCGCCGACGACACCATCGCGAAGTCGCTGCCGGTGCTTAGGAACGAGATTCTGTACTGTGACTCTTACCCGAACTGAGCTTCTCGAATCGTTGGATGTGAGACTATGAGCGACGGATGTGCGTGTGCTGATGCGAGGGTGAACCGTGAGGTTGATCTGGCACTTCTAGAGCCGGTGCTAGAGCGATACGCGGAAGATCCCGGCGCGCTGATCGCGGTACTTCAGGAGACGCAAGGACTCTTCGGCTACTTGCCAAAGAGCACGCTGCACAAGATCGCCTCCAAGCGCAGAGTCCCTCTGTCCCATGTGTACGGGGTGGCGACGTTCTACGCGCAGTTTCATCTGCGTCCTCGCGGCGAGAACGTCGTGCGCGTCTGCCATGGCACCGCGTGCCATGTGAGGGGCGCGCCCGACGTAATGCGGGTCATCTCCGAAGAACTCGGCGTGAAGGTCGGCGAGACGACCGAGGACTTGAGGTTCACGGTGGAGTCGGTCGCGTGCGTCGGCTGCTGCGGTCTCGCGCCCGTGATGCTCTTGGACGACTGCACGTATGGACAGCTCGATGTCGTCAAGACGCGCAATATCGTCGCACAGCTCCGCGAGGGGGCTGCGGCGACCCGTGGAAAGAGCGCGGGTAGGGCCGGCGGCTCCACCGCTGAGGATGCTACCACCGAGGAGGACGCCTCGTGATGCCGAACGCGCCAGTAGAGCTCAAGACCTCCGAAGGCACTACGACCATTCGTGTGTGCACCGGCTCCGGCTGCGCGATGAATGGCTCGCTTGTCGTGGCCGACCGCTTCGAGGACGCCATCCAGGACGCTGGTCTCGAAGACCGCATGCGGGTAGTGCGCACTGGTTGTCACGGGCTGTGCGAGCGCGGCCCCGTGGTGGTGGTGGACGATGAGGGCATCTTCTACCCGAATGTGACCGAGGAGACGGCGTCGCGGATCGTCGAGCGGCTTGCCGAGGACGGCGGGTGCGTCGAGGAGTGTCTCTTCCGCGAGTCGAAGGACTCCGACCCCATCCCACGCTACGCGGACATACCCTTCAATACCAGGCAACAGCGTACCGTGTTGCGCAACTGCGGGCTCATAGACCCTGAGAGCATCGACGACGCGCTCGCGCACGGCGCGTACGCAGGACTCCGTCGCGCGCTCGCCGAGCTTGGGCCAGACGTGGTGATCGAGGAGGTGAAAGCATCCGGCCTGCGTGGCCGAGGAGGTGCTGGCTTCCCGACCGGGAGTAAGTGGCGTTTCACGCGGGATGCCCCTGGCGATGTCAAGTACGTGATCTGCAACGCGGACGAGGGCGATCCGGGCGCGTTCATGGATCGTGCCATCGTCGAGGGCGACCCGCACGCGGTTCTCGAGGGCATGGCGGTCGCCGCGTACGCGATAGGCGCGCGCGAAGGCTACGTGTACGTACGTGCCGAGTACCCGCTCGCCGTACGCCGCTTGCGTATCGCCATCGACCAGGCACGCGAACGCGGTTTTCTAGGCGAGAACATCCTCGGCTCGGGTTTCGCCTTCGACGTGGGCATAAAGGAGGGCGCAGGCGCGTTCGTCTGTGGAGAGGGGACCGCGCTGATCGCGTCCGTTGAGGGCAATCGGGGAATGCCGCGCGTCCGGCCTCCTCGCACAACCGTCTCAGGACTCTGGGGCAAGCCTACCTGCATCAACAATGTCGAGACGTTCGCGAACGTCGGCTGGATCATCTGCAACGGCGCTGACGCGTACGCCGCCGTCGGGAGCGATACCAGCAAAGGCACGAAGGTGTTCGCGCTCACTGGCCATGTGCGCTATAGCGGTCTCGTCGAGGTGCCGATGGGCGTAACCGTCCGTGAACTCGTCTTCGACATCGGAGGCGGCTGTCCAGGCGGCCGCCAATTCAAGGCGGTGCAGATCGGCGGCCCATCGGGCGGCTGCCTGCCGATCGAGTGCCTGGACACTCCCATCGAGTACGAAGCGCTGGCCGACGCCGGGGCGATGGTCGGCTCCGGCAGCCTGGTAGTCATGGACGAGAAGACGTGCATGGTCGGCATCGCTCGCTACTTTCTCTCGTTCACGCAAGACGAATCGTGCGGCAAGTGCGTGCCGTGTCGTATCGGTACGAAACGTATGCTCGAACTGGTTACGCGCATCACGGAAGGGCATGGCGAAGAGGGTGACATCGAGGTTCTTGAGCGCCTCGCCATCGATGTCAAGCGCGCGTCGCTCTGTGGCTTGGGGAAGACCGCTCCCAATCCTGTGTTGACGACCATCCACTACTTCCGCGAGGAGTACGAGGAGCACATCCGCGAGAAGCGGTGCCGCGCAGGGGCGTGTGCCGCTCTGTCGCGCTACGTAATCAAGGAGGACCTCTGCCGAGGATGCGGCGTGTGCAAGAAGCACTGCCCTGCCGATGCGATCTGGGGTGAGATCAAGGAAGTGCACGTCATTAGCCAAGATCTCTGCATCAAGTGCGGGGTCTGCGAGGAGCACTGCCCGCTCGACGCGATTGAGCGAGCGTAAATGACCGAAGGAATCCGGCCGACGCGCCGGTACAGGGAGTTCTGAGGAAGGAACCGCAGATGCAGGTCAGGGAAATAATGACCACCAGGGTCGTCGCGATGCCGCAAGACGCTACGGTCACCGAGGCTGCGCGCAGGATGCGCGATGAGAATGTGGGCTCCGTGCTGGTCGTGGATGACGACAAGCTGGTCGGTATTCTCACCGACCGGCAGATCACTCACTCGGTGATCGCTGACGGCCGCGATCCGCGTGAGGTCGCAATCGGAGACGTCATGCACGAAGAGTTCGTCCCCCTTGAGCCCGACATGGACCTTCGGCAAGCCATGCGCCTCCAGCGCGAGCTGGCGATGCGGCGCCTTCCAGTGGTCCAGGACGGTAGGCCCGTCGGTATCGTCTCGGTTTCCGACATCGCGGCCTTCGTGCGCGAAGCCGTCGACACCATACTCGTTGAGGGTACGGTCCGAGCGCGCCGCCGCGGCGAGAAGTAGTGCAAGGAGCCCATATACGTGAGACGACCGACCGAAGAGCAAGGAGCTCACGTGAGACCGACTGACACACAGCCCATCACACTCACGGTAGACGGCCGCGAGATCACCGCGCGTGCGAACGCGACCGTGCTGGAGGCGTGCCGTGAGAGCGGTATCCGCATACCCGCGCTCTGCCACGACCCGCGCCTCAAGCCCTACGGCGCGTGCCGACTGTGCGTGGTCAAGATCGATGGCATGCGCGGTTTTCCGACATCGTGCACGACTCCCGCAGCCGAAGGAATGCATGTCACTACCAACAGCCCCGAGGTGGTCGAGCTTCGGCGTTCCGTGGTCGAGTTGCTGCTATCCGACCACAATCTTCGCTGTCTGTCATGCGACTCGGCGGGTGCGTGCGCGCTGCAGGACGTGGCGTACGAACTCGGCATCGAGGAGTCTCCGTATCACGGCGAGCGCCATCGCGTGCGAGAGAGCACGGAAGGTGACAGGCTCATCCTGCGCGACTATACCAAGTGCATTTCGTGTGGACGATGCGTCCGTATCTGCCATGAGGTGCAGGGTTGCGACGTGTACGCATTCACCGACCGCGGTTACGAGGCGATGCCGAACACTCCGTACGCGTCGTCCCTTGAGGACGCGGGCTGTGAGTTCTGCGGCCAATGCGTCTCGACATGCCCTGTGGGCGCGCTCACTGACCGCATCAGCCGTTATCGCGGACGTACGTGGGAGACCACAACCATCGAATCGAAGTGCGGGTACTGTGGCGTGGGCTGTACCATCGCGTTCCGTGTCAAGGACGGCCGCGTCATCGGTGCGCGAGCGCCCCTGGACCGTGGCGTGAATCGTGGCAACCTGTGCGCCAAGGGCCGTTACGGCTGGGGCTTCGTGCACGATTCGGATCGCCTCACCGCGCCGTTGGTGCGCAAGGACGGCCAGCTCGTAGAAACCACGTGGGAAGAGGCGATCTCGCTTGTAGCCGACAACCTCGCCCGTATCCGCGACGAGCATGGTTCTGACGCCGTTGCGGGTTTGGCGAGCGCGAGGTGCACGAACGAGGAGAACTACCTATTCCAGAAGCTGCTGCGAGCGGCGATAGGTACGCATAACGTCGACCACTGCGCCCGGCTTTGACACAGCTCCACGGTGACCGGTCTGGTCGCCTCGTTCGGGAGCGGCGCGATGACGAATTCGATTGCGGACCTCGGTGAGGCCGACGTCATCCTCGTGATAGGCTCCAACACCACGGAGGCGCACCCGATCATCGGCATCGAACTCAAGAAGGCTGCTCGCCTCGGAACGCGCATCATCGTGATCGACCCGCGGCGCATCCGGCTCGCTGACCACGCTGAGCGTTGGCTGCGCATCCAGCCGGGCGCCAACGCGGCGCTCTTCAACGCGATGGCGCGCGTCATCATCGAGGAGGGTCTCACGAACGACGAGTTCATCGCTGAGCGCACCGAAGGCTTCGAGGAGCTGCGCGAACACGTGATGACCGTTGACGTACAGGCCGCCGCCACGACCGGCATCTCCGCCGAGGAGATTCGCGAGGTCGCGCGTGCGTACGCAACCGCCGAGCGCGCTTCTATCGTCTACTGCATGGGCGTGACCCAACACAGCTCCGGTACCGACCAAGTGCGCGCGCTTGCGAATCTCGCGATGCTCACAGGTCACATCGGTCGACCGGGAACCGGAATGAACCCGCTGCGCGGTCAGAACAATGTCCAGGGCGCGTGCGACTTCGGATGCTTGCCGAACTGCCTCCCGGGCTACCAGAGCGTGACCGACCGCGACGCGCTTGAGCGCACGTGCGAATTCTGGGGGGCGGAGGTCGAACTCTCCGACAAGCCCGGGTTGACCCTCGTCGAGATGATGGATGCGGCTCGCGATGGTTCTCTCAGGGCGATGTACATCGTGGGCGCGAATCCGGTCGTCGCGGCTCCCGACCAG
>JBBILP010000086.1:0-5794 GCA_037444885.1 Actinomycetota bacterium
ACGGCCAAGGCGAACACAAGCAGCATCGAGAGTACGAATATGCGGTTCCGTGCCCTCATCACCCCACCCCTTCCTCTCCTAGTACCCTGCTATCTCCTCCTGCGATACCAATCTCACCGGTGCGCCCTCAAGTAGCGCTAGTGCCCGGTCCGCATCGGAAACGTTGATGACAACGTACGTGGAAACAAGCGAGTAGACGTACTCGATGTTGACCCCCGCCTGAGCGACGACCTTCAGGACACCCGCCAGGCCGCCGGGGTGGTCGGGAACGTCGATACAGATGACGTCGTTCTCTTTCACCGTGAATCCGGCATCCTTCAGCACCCTGTGAGCCTCGTCGGGTTTGTCGACGACCAGCCGAAGTATGCCGTAGTCGACCGTGTCCGATACCGAGAAGCCTCGGATGTTCACGTCGTCTTGGCCGAGGAATTCCGTGACCTCGCTGACGCGGCCAGCCTTGTTCTCTATGAACACCGCCAGCTGCCGAACTTTGCTCATTTGAGGCACTCCCCCTTCTCGCAGGCCTCTCGTCCTAGCTCGAAAGCGCGCAAGTTCACGTCGACTGTCTTTGTGGGAACTCTCGCGGTGATGACCTCCCGCCACAATGCCTCGTCGAAGTCGAGTCCCGTCGACAGCGCCCCCAGCAACACGATATTAGCCGACTTTGGGCTTCCTGCCTCGCAAGCGAGCGCTTCCGCGTCCAGAAAGACCGCACCCTCTTCGGCAAGGGCAGCTTCAAGCCCGACGGGTCTCGGCACGTCGCCTATGAGAACCGGCAGCGGATCGATTACGCGGGTGTTGACCAGCAGGCGTCCCGAGGGTTTGACGTAGTGCAGCCTGCGAGCCGCCTCGATGAGCTCAAACGCCACCAGCTGATCGGCCACTCCGGGGTCGACGACAGGGGCGTAGACGCTATCTCCGAAACGCACCACCGTATCGACGGAGCCACCCCGCTGCGCCATCCCGTGAACCTCGGCCAACTTCACGTCGTGTCCGGCCGCGGCCGCGACTGTCACAATCACGTCGCCGGCAAGGATCGTTCCCTGGCCCCCGACGCCGGCGAGCATGATGGTCGTCACGTCACTCACAGCCCACCCCCGATGTCGCACGCAGGTCCAGCGGGTTGAATCGCACTGTACTTGCACACCTGCACGCAGTCGCCGCATCCGACGCACACGGTGGCGTCGATTTCGGCCATGCCGGAGGGCGTAAGCGCAATGGCCGGGCAGCCGAGGCGCACGCACACACCACACGCCGTGCAGGTCTCCTCGTCCACAGCGAACGGCTGCTCCTTCGTGCGCACGAGCAGCGCGCATGGCGCCCTCGAGACGATGACACTCGGCTCGTCCTCGGCAATCGCCGCTTCGACAGCCTCCTCGGCCGCACTCAAGTCGTGAGGATCCACGAAGCGTACCGAGCGTATTCCCATGGACTGGCAAAGAAGCGCCAGGTCGAGTTCGACGGTGGCCTCCCCCATCAGCGTCCGGCCGGTCAGCGGGTTCTCCTGGCGGCCGGTCATCGCGGTCACGCGATTGTCGAGAATCACGATCGTGGCCGCGCCGCGGTTGTACGCGATGTCGAGCAGCGCCGTGATTCCCGAGTGGGCGAACGTCGAGTCGCCGATCACTCCTACCACGGGGCGGTCGGACACCGAGCCCGTGAGCGACAGTCCGTGCGCCATGCTCACGCCCGCTCCCATGCAGAGGCACGTGTCCATCCGCGACAGTGGAGGAAGAGCCGCCAGTGTGTAGCAGCCGATATCGCCCGTCACTACCGCTCGGACCTTTCGGAGCGCATTGAACATCCCCCGGTGTGGGCAACCAGGACACATGAGCGGCGGCCGATTGGGTAGCCCCGTGATGGGCTCGCGGGTCACAGGCGCTTCCAGCCCCAGCGCCGCGGCAATCACTCCGACGGAGAGCTCGCCGTCGCGCGGCAGGCCGATGTCTTCCACGGGAATCCCCATGGCACGCACTCGGTCCTTCAGGAACGTGTCCGCCTCTTCCACGACCACCAGTCGGTCCACCGAGGCGGCGAACTGCCGGATACGCTCCTCCGGCATCGGAAAGCACATGCCGATCTTGAGCACCGAAGCGTTCGGCAGCGCTTCCCTCACGTACTGGTACGGGATGCCCGAGGCGATGACTCCAAGCGACGTATCGCGCATCTCGGCGACGTTCATGTCGCATTCATCCGAGAACCGCTGGAGCTTCGCAAGCCGCTCATCCAGCGCCTTCCTGCGGACTCGCGCCATCGCCGGCATCATCACGTACTTGGGAACGTCGGACTCGTAGCGCCCCTCTGGAGGCGCCGTCCTCTCCCCCACGTCCACCAGGCTCTTCGAATGCGACATCCGCGTCGTTGAACGCACAAGTACAGGAGTGTCGTAGCGCTCCGAGATCTCGAAGGCCCACTTGGTGAATTCGTACGCCTCGCGGCCGTCCGATGGTTCCAGCATCGGCACGCGCGCAAACGCGGCGTAGTTGCGACTGTCTTGCTCGTCTTGCGAGGAGTGCATACCAGGATCGTCGGCCACGAGTATCACGATCCCGCCGCGCACCCCCGTGTACGCGAGTGTGAATAGCGGGTCGGCCGCGACGTTGAGGCCCACATGCTTGGTGGTGACGAGCGAGCGCCATCCCCCAAGACTCACGCCCGCCGCTACTTCCAGCGCGACCTTCTCGTTGGGCGCCCACTCGGCGTACACGCCCTCGAGCGTTGCGAATGACTCAAGCGTCTCGGTGGATGGAGTTCCCGGGTACCCGACTCCGACCCGCGCTCCCGCCTCCCACGCCCCGCGCGCGACGGCCTCGTTTCCGAACAGGACGACTTGAGCCACGTGTATCCTCTCTGGATCCGGATTGCCCAGGCAGGGCGCTGAACTGGAGGAATGATAACACACGGCTTCGGCGAGAGGGACAGCGCCCTGATCGAGCCTTCGGAGTCGAGTCGAGATTCGCCTTCAGAACCGAGACGCGCCGACGTAGTCGCCTCGGCTCTCTATCCTCTCCTGCAGGGACGAGACCTTCACGCGCTCGCCGGTCTGAGGAGCGTGTATGAAGTCCCCGTTGCCCACGTAGATCCCTACGTGATGCACCCTGCCGGGGTCTCCTTCGCGACCGAAGAAGACCAGGTCGCCGGGTCGCAGGAGGTCGAGCCTGTCGCTGGCGATGTGCTTGCCCGACCGGTATTGCGAGCGGCTGGTGCGAGGTATCTCGATGCCGATCTCCGCGTAGCAGTACTTGGTCAGCCCCGAACAGTCGAAGCCGGACGGCGACATGCCACCCCACACGTATGGAACCCCTAGGTAGCGAAGGGCGACGTCGACGACCTCTGGATGACCCGGCCCGAGACTGCCTGGGTCCGAGGCCGGCTCGCCACCGCGCCGCGCCCTTGCCGCCTCGGCCGCTCTGCGCGCCCGCTCCGCGGCGAGGCGCTCCTGCCTCGCCTTTTCCGCTCTCATGAGCGCGGCGACCTCGGATTCCAGACCGTCCAGATAGGCCTTCTGTTTGTCGATGCCCGCTTCGATCTCCTCGCGTTTGGCCTCCGCCTTGCCGCGAAGCACCACTTGCTCGGCGTGACGGGTCTCGAGGGCGTTCTCGTGGGCCGTCACCTCGTCGCGTAACCGCTTCACTTCCGAGACCAGTTGCGCATCTTGCCTGCTCAGACGCGTGAGGAGGTCCAGTCGCACGAGGAAGCCCGAAAACGAGTCGGTCTCCAGCAAGACGTCGATGACGCCGGTCTTGCCGGTCTTGTAGATGCCGGCCGCCCGTCGGTTGAGGTTCGCGCGCAGCTTGCCGAGTCTCGCCTCGGTAAGCTCGAGGTCGTGCCGGGTCTTCTCGATCTGCGCTCGGGTCTTCGTCAACGCCTCTGTGATGGCTTCGTACTCCTCGATCCTCTCCTCTAGTTCGGCGTGCATGTCGTCGAGCGCATCTTGCGCGCGCTCTGCCTGGGCTTTCTTCGCCTCGATCTGAGGTGTCGTGACGGCGGGCACAGCGAATGCCGGCGGCCCGACGAATGCGAGGACGAAGGCCACGGCCATAGCGACCGTGCGCGAGAGGAGTTGGTTTGAAACGGAGGAGTGCACGAGACCTCCGGCTGCGTCTATCTGCTACGTCAAGAGGCGCTGCACGAACGGCGTTCCAGGTTCGCCAAGCCGCCTTCATGATACCATACGTGCCTGTGCCCCAGTCATCGGCGAGCCCGCGTGATCGGTGGGCTGACCAGGCCGAAGGGAGTGCGCGTGTTGCCGAAGCGGATCGCTGTGCTGGCAGCCGCCCCCGTCCTCGTGGCTCTGGCCACGTCGGGGTTGCGTGTAGCCGCCGCCGCTCCTTCCACTTCCGCGACCCCGCCTGCGGCGACCGTGGATGCGATCCAAGACCGCATACTGGGGCTGGAGCGCACCGCGGAGGATATTCGCGCCGAGCTGGTCGCCATACAGTCGCGCCTTGAGGTGACCAACGACCGCATCTTCCGGAAGCGCGAGCAACTCCATCTGGCGAGAGAGCGCCTCGACAAGGCTCGGGCATCGTTCGACGCCCGCATCGTCATCCTCTACAAGGCCCGCACCGCGAACCCGATTTCGATGCTGCTGGAATCGAGGTCGATAAGCGAGTTCCTCTCGCGCGCCGCCATGCTTTCTCGCATCGCCGAGGTAGACCGGCGGACGGTGCAGGACGCCGAGCTCACGGCCGCGGAGGCCGACTTCCAGGCGTCGCTTCTCGAAGACCTGAAGACGCAGGATCTCGCGTTGCGCGCCCTCCAGCAGCAGCGACTCGCCGATCTCACCGAAGCACTCGGCGAACAGAAGACACTGCTCGCCGACGCCGACGCCGCGGTGAAGAACGCCTTGTCGCGACTTCAGGCCGAAGGCGCGAAGACCCGCAAACAATGGCGCGAGAGCTCCCTGCCACTCGACGACGAAGTACAGAAGGTGCCCGCGGTAGTTGAGCCGTATCTCGATCGCACGTATCTTGTGGCCTACTACCAGCCGAAACGCTACCAAACCACCGGTGAACGCTACAGCGCGGTCTGTTCGTGGTACGGAAACGAGTTCCACGGCCGCTCCACGGCCTCGGGCCAGATCTACAACCAGAACGACTTCACCTGCGCGTCCAGGACGCTGCCCTTCGGAACGCGACTGGCGCTGACTCGGGAGAACAAGCGCATCGTCGTGGTCGTGAACGACCGAGGACCCTTCATCGCTGGCAGGGACCTCGACCTCTCGCGCGCATCGGCGCGCGCCCTGGGATTCTCGGGCGTCGCTACCGTCGAACTCGAAGTGGTGACCGCTCTGCCCTGAGGTAGCGCCCTAAGAACTCGGCCGCCTACGGTCGGACTCAGTCGACGTGCATCAGAGAGACGACCCGGTCGTCGCCGAGCTTCTCTCGGCCCTTGAGGAAGTCGAGCTCGATGAGGAAGGCGAACCCTGCCACCTTCGCGCCCGACTTGCGTACGAGTTCCGCCTTTGCCGAGGCAGTGCCTCCGGTCGCGAGAACGTCGTCGACGATCAGGACGACGTCGCTCGGCCCGACTGCGTCCTCGTGTATCTCCAGCGAGTCAAAGCCGTACTCGAGCGCGTACTCGGCCTTGTTCGTGCTCCAAGGCAGCTTGCCCGGCTTGCGCGCCGGCACGAATCCCGCGCCGAGCTTGTAGGCGACCGCCCCGCCAAGGATGAAGCCGCGCGCCTCGGCGCCCAGTACCTTCGTGATGCCATCGTTCGCGAAGGCGTCCGTGATCATGTCGATAGCGCCTCTGAACCCGCCGGGACTAGCCAGCAGCGGAGTGATGTCCA
>JBBILP010000087.1:0-5703 GCA_037444885.1 Actinomycetota bacterium
GCGACGTGATCCGAGTGAGCCAGCGCATCGAGCATCGCGGACCTGGCTGCGTAGACAGCGGTGGCGGAGAAGTCCTCTGCGGCTCCCGTCATTGGATGCGTCAGCGTACCGCCAAACGGTGGGCAGTCGTAGTAGTAGATCCGGAAGAGTTCCTCATCGGATGCGACGCACTTGTTGGCGAAGGACAGTATCTGCTCGGCGGTCGGCATCTTCTTGCCCTGAAGTGCATAGAGCCGCTTCTGGACGAATCCGCCGTCGAGCAGTACTGCTGCACGCCCAAGGGCGAGCGCGTATTGACTGCGAGCGCGTAAGGCGATGGTGCGGACGAACGACTACTCGTCGAAGTAGCGCATCGAGGTCTTCTTGAGCTCGCGAACCGAGTACAGAAGGCGCGGAGGCTCCAGTCC
The DNA here is from genome assembly GCA_037444885.1 of Actinomycetota bacterium. Taxonomy (GTDB): domain Bacteria; phylum Actinomycetota; class Coriobacteriia; order Anaerosomatales; family JBBILP01; genus JBBILP01. Next base: position 408 of record JBBILP010000087.1, read on the forward strand.
GGTCGCCTGCTGGATCCCGCTCGCGACCTGCTCGCACTCCTCGGTACTGCGGCCGTGGATCATCGTGTAGAGGTTCCAGGGCCAGGTCGGCCGAGAAGGCCGCTCGTAGCAGTGGCTCACCTCGCGGAATCCCGCCATCGCGGTCCCAACCTCCTCCACGCGCGCGTCGGGGCACGCCCAAACGCCCATGGCGTTGGCGCCGAAACCCGCGGCGTGGTGGCGGATCGCGGCGCCGAAGCGACGGATCACACCGGCGTCCAGCCAAGCCCGCGTCTGTCCGAGAACCCACGCCTCCGTCACGTCCGCGCCGCGCATCTGAAGGGCCGCCGCGATCTCCTCGAAGGGGTGTTCGCCCGTAGGCAGATCGTCCTGCAGGAAGCGCACGAGCTCCTTCTCGTTCTCGCTCAGCTCCACCGATGCGACCTCCGCGGGCCTCACCACCCGCGCGATCTCGGGAGCGTCCTCGTCGTCGCCGTCCTGCTCCGAATCGGCCGCGACGTCGAAGTCGACCCGTATCTTGAACAGCCGAACGGCCGGCAGATCCAGGATGTCGGTCACACCGGTGCGCCGTCCTATCTCGGCGAGCATCTCCTCGATTCGCTCGCGCGATGGCGCTATCAGCGTGAACCACATGTTGTAGCGGTCCTCGCGCACGTAGTTATGGGTGACGTTCGGGTAGGCGTTCACGACTTCCGCCGCCGCGTCCAGATTCCCAGGCGGCACCGCGGCACCGCAAAGCGTCGACCGGTACCCGAGCCTGTGCGAGTCGAACACCGCTCCTACGCGCCGTATGACGCCGGTCTCGCGGAGACACAGCACGGCGTTCAGGACGTCCATCTCGGGCACGCCGAGCGCCTCCCCGAGGTCGCAGTAGGGGGACTGCGAGACTGGGAAGCCGGATTGGATCGCGCCGAGGACTCGGCGATCGAGTTCGGACAGCTCCGGCATCAGCGCTCACCCTTCCAGCCTGGAGGCTCGTACACGCAGTACAGCTCCTCGGCCAGGTAGTCGCCGACGACCTCAAGCGCCCTTGCGCGGCAGCCGCCGCAAACGGCCTTGTACTCGCACGCGCCGCACTTGCCCTTCAGCAACGAGTAGTCGCGCAGGTCGTTGAAGACCCGAGACTCGGTCCATATCTCGGCGAACGACTTCTCCTTCACGTTGCCGAGCTGCATGTCGAAGTATCCGCAAGGCTGGATGTCGCCGACGTGGCTTATGAAGCAGAACGTGATGCCGCCGAGACAACCCCGGGTCATCGCATCGAGGCCGTACTCCTCGCGTGTCACCTTCTTGCCTTCGGCCTTGGCCTTCTGGCGGATGATGCGGTAGTAGTGCGGCGCGTCGGTGGGCTTGAAGTGCAGCGGCGAGGTCTTCTGTCGCTCGTACGCCCACTCCAGCACGCGCTCGTATTCCTCGGGTGGCAGTTCCTTGTCGAGCAGGTCGGAGCCTCGGCCGGTGGGCACCAGCATGAAGATGTGGAACGCGTCCACGCCCAGGTCCTCGGCGAGATCGTGGATCTGCTCGATACGGTCGGCGTTGAGCGTGGTGACGGTCGTATTGACCTGCACGCCGACGCCGTGTCGCTTCGCGATCCTGATGCCCTCGATGGTCTGGTCGAAACAGCCGGGCTGCCCGCGAAAGGCGTCGTGCTCATCGGCGGTGGGGAAATCGACCGACACGCTGATGCGCGGAATCCGATGCTCGGCCATCTTGCTGGCGATATCGTCGGTGACCATGGTTGCGTTCGTGCCGATGACCGGCATCGCGCCCTTCTCGTGCATGTAGTCGACGATCTCCCAGATGTCGGGACGCATGAGAGGTTCGCCGCCTGTCACGATGAAGATGGGGTTCGTGATCGCGGTGACGTCGTCGACGACGGCCTTGATCTGGTCCAGCGACAGCTCGCCTGGGTAGTGCCCGAACTCAGCCGCCGCGCGACAGTGCGCGCACGACAGGTTGCACGAGCGCGTGATCTCCCACGCGATGATGCGCGGAGCCTTGATCCCCGTGCGCTCCTGGTAAGCCGCCGCCGCTTCGCCGCCGCCCGGCCGGAAGCCTACGCTGCGAGCGCCGCCATGGCGCTGGCGCTCCGTCGGCACCCCTGCGGGATGCCCTCCGACGCCGAGGCCGCGCGGGTGTCCGCCGGGGTGTCCGCCGGGGTGTCCGCCGGGATGGCGCTGGGACCCGCCCATCGGCAGCGCGACCGCCACCTGGCCGCACGCCGCCTCGGCATCGGCCATCTCCTGCTCCCCGACCGTGCCCTCGTCTTCCGGCCCGAACTCCTCTTCGAGTTCGAGGTCCGGCCGGGCGTCGGGGTTTCCAACGTTGTCGGTCACCGGAAAGTCATCCTCCGTTGATGGTTCGAATGCCGGGAGCCGCGCGATTCCCGCGCCGATCGCTGGTCCCCTGTCGGCGGACACGAATGCTAGAGTTGAGCTGCACGTCAGCCCGCCGACAGAGAATACCATGCCGCGTAAGAAGAAGACCCCTACTCGTGCGCCGAGCGCGACCAAGAAACCCGGACAGCGGACGCCGGCGTTCCTGCCCCAGGACGTACGCTCGGCGCTGATCGGCGGTCTCGCTATCGTCGGGGCCACCGTTCTTGGCGGCACCATCCTCTTCAACACCCTCACAATCGCGCTGCTCGGGTTGTTAGCGGGCGCGCTCTCCGCAACCGCCATGCGCAAGCCCGCTAACTCGGGTCTACTCGCGTTCGCGGCCACCTTCGTCGGCGTCGTGCTGGCGGCTGGCGCCTCCAGGTCACCCTGGGGACCGTTCACCACCTGGGGACTGGACCTGGTGGCCGTATCGGTGGCAGCCGCGATCGTGGCCGTAGCTCTCGCGATCCTTATGGAGCGTCAGCCCGCTGCCGAGCGGCTCGTCCGGGCGGCGGCTGTCGTCCTGGTGCTGGGCGCGCTCTGGTATTCGGGAATCGATCGCGCGATGCGCCCCGCCGCTGATGGATCGACCCTGGTCAGCCATTTGTCCGCCCCTATCGATGCGTACGACGCCTCCTCCGCGGACGAGGACCTGTATCTCAGCTACGTGCAGCGCCTGGCCAACGGCCGGCCCTACTACTCGACCGTCGCATCCTCCCTCGCCGAGGTGAACAGCGTCAGACCGAATCCGATAGACGCGGGAACACCACTCAGCTATAGGCCGCCGACCCTGTACTGGCTTCTGGCTGTCGTGCCCGGAGGCGGCTGGGGCCTCGTCGTGGCCGGGCTTGTCTGGTCTTCGCTCGCGGCTGTGTCCGCGTACTTCCTCGCTGCACGTCTTGCGGGCTTCGCGCCCGCGATCGTCGGCGCCACCGTTGTCGGCGCATATTGCGCCGGCATGGCGACCGACATCACCGTCGTATACACCGAGTGGTGGGCGGGGGTTCTCGGCCTAGCGTCCGTGGCGCTGCTGGTTGCGGCTGCTCGGCTAGATGACGCGAGTGCCAAGTGGCTCGCCCGTTCGGTGCCGACGGCGGCGCCTGCGGCCGCGCTCGGCGCGGCGCTCGTTCGCGAGCTGGCTGTCGCATTCATCGTCCTCGGGCTGACAGCCGTGTTGTTCGAGCCGTCCGCGCGAGGGAGACGGCTTTGGATCCCCTGGGTCGCGGCACTCGGGATCGCCGTGCTCGCGTACGTCGCACACTGGGCCGCCGCGTCGTCCGCTATCGGTGATCAGACGTCAATCGCGACCGCGTCCTCGTGGCTGCACCCGGACGGACTTGGCCTGGTCTCCGCGATGGACCGCATAGGGAGACGGCTGATCGTGCACACGTGGATCGCGTGGATCGCAGCGATGCTCGCCATCGTTGGCGGGTACCTGGCCAGCGACGGACGAACGGCCCGCCTCGCGCTCCTGGGGTGTGCTCTCGGCGGCGCACTCGTCCTCGCCGTGCTCTATCCGACCGGCGCGGAGGCGTCGGGGCTGCCTCCAAGCTACTGGGCGGACGTCGTGATCCCGGCGATCCTAGCCTGTGCGCCCCTGGCCCTCGTCGCCGTCGCGGGACCGCCCGCCAGCGCCGACGCCCCGCGCGCGCGAAGCTAGCCCGAGTGGACCGCCAGCCCGCCCGACGCAGCCGTCAGGCGGGGATTGCGACGAGATCACGCTCCTCGAGCGCGGTCTGTTTGGTGGACTCCTCGACCATAACCATGCTGGAGAGCGGCTCGACGTTCTGGACCCAGCTCGCTGCGAGCGGGTTCCAGCGGACGACCATCAGTGGAAGAGAGCGGACATCCGACCGTATAGAAATGGGGCCGCCGAGTTACCCACGGCCCCACGTCTGTTCCCACTGCTCGATGGCGACAGGAAGCGCGACTAGTGGAGTTTGCTGAGAATATCGCAGGCTACCTCAGACATATATCCGACGGCGCGATGTGCGTTCGCTGCAGCCGCGGGCAATGCGTAGGCGCTGCCTGTGGTGCCAAAGACAAGCGCAAGAGCCAGCGCAACGACCTTGAGCATCTTCTTCATCGCCAACACCTCCCTCCACTGACCGGACCGGAGCCTCTGGTGGGCTCAACACGCTGTTTCTACCCACATCACGAAGAACCTTACGCGTCCCAACCGGTGATCTAGCGCTCGTGTCGTTCGACGCGGTCAAGTCCCGGTGGGGACCGTCGACGAGGTATCGCTGCTGCGGGCGCAACCGGACTTGGGGACGAGATTCAACGTAGAGGTGCTTGCCGAGTGGGGCATGGAGTGGCTCGCCACCGACGCCGAGGCCAGCGCGACGTTCTGGACACCACCGACGAGATGACGGCGTTCATCCGCAGAGCAGCCAACGAAGGCTGCGGGGTGGCGGGGTTCCTCAACTAAGCGTCAGGTGCCGCAACCGTGCGGCACGCGACCTCCGCAAGATACGCCCCCGGTCTACGACACGCCGACGCCCCGCGCGCGAAGTCGGCTCAGCCGACCCGCTAGCCCTCGGCCAGCCACCTCGCGGCATCCTTCGCGTGGTACGTGAGTATGAGGTCGGCGCCCGCGCGACGCATCGCCGTCAGCGTCTCCAGCACGACGCGCTTCTCGTCTATCCAGTCCCTCTGCGCGGCGGCTTTCACCATCGCGTATTCGCCCGAGACGTTGTAGGCGGCAGTCGGGTATCCGAACTCGTCTTTCACGGCGCGGATGATGTCCATGTACGCAAGCGCGGGCTTGACCATGACTATGTCGGCGCCCTCACGAATGTCCAGAGCGACCTCGCGCAGCGCCTCCTCGGCGTTGGCGGGGTCCATCTGGTAGGCACGCCTGTCGCCGAATGTCGGCGCCGAGTCCGCGGCGTCGCGGAAGGGACCATAGTAAGCCG
>JBBILP010000088.1:0-5641 GCA_037444885.1 Actinomycetota bacterium
GCGGCGGCACCGAGTAGGTCGGACTGGATGGCCAGGCGGTTGCGGTCCCTGCACGTCACCTGGAGTACCGGGTCGTGGCCGTGCTGCCGCAGCAGTTCGCAGGACGCGAGCGTGCACATGCGCATGACCGCGGCCTGGTTATCGGTCACGTTCAGCGCGTCCACCTTGCCGCGCAGGAGTTCGGCCGACTCGAGCATCTCGGACGTGTCAATGCCCTTCGGCGGTCCCACCTCGGAGGTCACGACGAACCTGCCAGAGGCCATGGCTTCGCGCAGGCTCACCGCTCTCCCTTTCCGGCTTCGGCCACTTCCCAGGTCTTGCACGTCGTTCGCGTCGAGAAGTCCTTCGGCGGCAGCGTCTCGTCGAAGTCCTCGGCCCTGCCGAGGCCCTCCAAGCGGTCGTGAATGAGCACCCAGGCGCACTCCATCTCGCGGTCGACCTCGCACTTCCCGCCGTCGGTCCCACCACACGGACCGTTCAGAATGCCCTTTGCGCACCGGGTCATGGGGCAGATACCGGCGGTCTCCCCCAGTACGCAGCTGCCGCAAGCCGAGCACTCGGCCCGCCAGCTCGCGAGCCCTCGCGCGGCGCCGATGAACAGCGTGTCGAGAGCGGGATACGTCGGCTTACCGGTGGCTTCCGCCAACAGCGCCACTCCAGCACCGCAGCCGAGCGAGAGGATGGCGTCGGCCTCCGAGTGGTCGAGCTCCTCAAGGAACTCGGGTTCGCACTGCCGCTGTAGCACGACGGTCGCAAGTTCCTTTCCATCCCCGGAACGCTTCGCGGCCAGTCTCAGCACGCTCGCGAGAGTCTCGACCTCCTTCTCGCCACCGGCCAGAGCGACCGCCGCGCATGTGTTGCAGCCGACGAGCAGCGCGCGTCGATGGCGCTCCAGCATGCGAGCGATTTCGTCGATGCGCTTCTGCCTGACGACGATCATGCCGAGCGCTCCTCGCCGTCGGCTCCCGCGACCACGAAGGCATCGCCGAGCGCGACCTCCGCGGCGAGTGCGCGTATGCGGTCCACGCGATTCGCGACGAGCTCCATCGCGTGGGGGAAACGGCACGTCTCCGAGTCGCAACGGGTGAAGACCACGCGCTCGGCACCGGTCTCGAACGCCTCGAACACCACGCGCTCGCTGACTCGGAGCAAGCACGGCACAGTGACAATGCGAGTGGTCGGGTCGATATGGTCGAGCAGCTCGGGGGAGTATCCGCACACGAATGCGATCGACGTGTGCGCGTCCGCGCCCTCGAGATGGCGCCCCACGCGGCGCTTCATCTCGCCCTCGTTGCAGCCCTCGATCTCGATGGCCGAACCAGGGCATTCGGCCGCGCAGGCCCCGCACGCGTGGCAAGCCTCCGCCGAGAAGTACGGGTAACCACCAGGCTGGAAGACGGGAGCGCCGTTGGGGCACACGCGAGTGCACGTCAGGCACGAGGCGCACTTCTCGAGCGTGAGGCGCGCGCCTGTCGTACACGAGAGACACCTCTGCGCCTCGCGCGCGGCCTCGTATTCGGTGTAGCCGGACTCGACCTCGGCGAATGTCTTGACCGCCTCGTAGAACTCCAGCCGCTCCATCTGCACTCGGCGGCGGGTCTCCAGTTTGGTGGCCATGTGCTCGGGCACCTCGCCGACAACCTCGCCCTCGGCGTCAAGAGCGTCAAGCTGCTCTCCGTCCCCGGTGACATGCGACACGATCGCGGCCGCCACGCGATGGCCTGCCGCCACCGCGTCGATGATCTTCGTCGGGCCGACCGTCACGTCTCCGCTCGCGAAGACGCCGGATACCGAGGTGGCAAGCGTGCGCCGGTCGACCTCGATCATGCCGCGCGGAGTCAGATCGACGCCCAGATCGCGCGCGTCCGCGCCCTGTCCGACCGCGAAGATGACGGTGTCAGCGGGCAGGTCCTCGAGCGTGCACTCGTCGAACGTCGGCGAGAAACGACCTTCGGCGTCAAAGACGGACGTACACGACACGACACGCAGGCCTTCCACGGACTCCTTGCCGAGCACCGCCTTGGGACCGAACGCACAGCGCACTCGAACGCCCTCGGCCTCGGCCTCGTGTATCTCGTGCTCGGACGCGGGCATGATGTCGCGGCCCTCCAGGCAGACCGCGGTCACGTGCTTCGCGCCGAGACGCCTCGCGGTACGGGCGACGTCCATCGCGACGTTCCCGCCGCCCACGACGACGACCCGATCGCCGGTCGCTGGAGGGGTGGACGTCACCGACGCCTCGAGGAACGGCAACGCGGCCCACACTCCGGGCAGGCCCGCTCCTTCAATCGGCAGCGGACGGCTGCCCTGCAGCCCGACGGCGAGCAGCACCGCGTCGTATTGGCCGCGGAGTTCGTCAAGGCTGACGTCACGACCGACGGATACGCCGGAGCAGACATCCACACCCCACGAGAGGATGTGGTCTATGTCCCGATCGAGCGCGTAATCGGGCAGTCGGTACATCGGGATACCGTAGCGCAACATGCCGCCGAGCTTGTGTTTGGACTCGTAGATCGTGACGCCGAACCCCTGCTTCGCTAGGTCGTGGGCGGCGGTCAGCCCCGCGGGGCCGCTGCCGACGATCGCAATCCGCTCGGGGCGTGCCTCCGGCCGCTGCACGGCAGGGTACACGCCATGGTCGGCGGCGGCTCGCTTGATCGACGCGACCGCGACGGGCTCGTCGAGCAAGCAGCGCCGGCAGCCCTCCTCGCACGGACGCAGGCATACGCGACCGCACACCGAGGGCAGCGGGTTGCGCTCGAGCACGATCTCGAGCGCCTCACTGAACCGCCCTTCGGCCACGGCCGCAAGGTACGCGGGCACGTCTACGTGCACCGGGCACTTCGAGCGACACGGCGCCCACTTGCGCTCGGTGCGCGGAAAGAGATAGACCGCGCTATCCTGCTGTCCGATCACGTCCACTTCCTCGTCGCGCCGGTGCTAGCCGGCCTTCTTCTTCAGGAACGCAGGCAGGTCAGCCGCCTCACGCGGACCGACCACCACGTCCCATCCGTCGAGCTCCTCCTTGAGCTCGCCCGAGATCTGCGCGACCATCCCCGGGATCACGACCTCCTTGTGGCCGAGCTTCTCGGCCGCCCCGCTCGCTCCAACGAACTTCGCGATCCTCTCGGGCACGAACTTGCCGGCCGCCCACGCCGTGAGCACCGACAGCCCCTCGGCCTCAACGATGCCGAGATACGTCGGCATCTTCGAGGACTCGATCTCCGATGCCACGATGAAGTACGTGAGCGAGAAGTTCGTCGTGACCAGGAACGGCGCGTCGGGTCCGGGGTTGTTGAACTCGTAGATCTTGGACTCGACCTGCATGGGGCGCTGCGGGTCGGTGTAGATGTTCTGGCGCAGCACGAGTAGCGGCAGCAGCTTCCATGCGTCCGCCGAGGTGAGCACGACGACGCCACCGTATTTCTCGACGTCAACCGATGCGTACAGCGCCTCGAGCATGTCGTCGCCCGCGGCCAGATCGCCGGGGAACGTGATGATCGGGAAGCCCAGCGGCGCGAACTTCTGGTTGAGCGCCGCTCGGCGAGCGAAGACGTGGTCGCGCAACGCCTCCCCGGCTGTCGTAGGGGAGCTGTCGATGAGCAGGTCCTTGACGCCGGCGGCGACGGCCTTCTCGGTCAGGGCAGCGACGGCTTCAAGTCCGGATGCGCGCACCACCATGGGACAGCTGTTGTCCTTGGCGAGCGCGAGCATCGCCTCGAAGTTGGACTCTGTCGCCGCGCATATCAAAGGCTTGACCTCGGCAGATACCTCCAGCGCACTGGCCATCTCGGAAGCATCCTCCGACATCAGCACGAGCGGGAGCGCGGTCTTCGAGCGTACCCGCTCGACCGCCGCCCGGAACCGCGACGCGTCAGCCGTGGACTTGATGGCGACGGCACCGACACCGAGATGCTGCTGAACCCTCTCGAAGCTCGCGGCCTCGATCTGCGCTAGCGTGCCATCGATCGCCTCGTCGGAAGCGCCGCTCTCCACGAGAACGGCGAACGCGCACGGGTTGACGAACGTCTTCTCGTGCCTGAACAGAACCGTCTCCTCGCCCACCCTGATCGCATCGTCCCCCGCGCCGATGGTGACCCCGCGCATCGGCGGCGCGCTCGCTTCGGAAAGCTCCGCCGCCGCCTCCGGGGAGACATGCGGGCACTGCGACAGCTCCGCCTGCCCAGCGGCCAGCTTCATGGCGAACGCCAAGCACGTAGGGATGCCGCAATCGCCGCAGTTGGTCTTGGGCAGCTTCTTAAAGATGTCCAGTCCCGAAAGTGCCATTCCCTCTCATCTCCTTGCTTCCGATGTGCTCTGAGGCCCGATCGCGCGGACCCCAGAGCACGTGATTCGACGTCCTACAGGATCGCGGCCATTTCGGCGGCGCCCGCGCGCATCATACGTACGAAGTTGCGGGCGGCGATCTCGAGCATCTCCACCGCTGTGGAAACGATGCTCACCGAACCTTCCTCGCACTCCAGTGTGCGACTGGATATCGGAGCGAGCTTCCTGTCGTCACTTCTGTCGCACTCGTCTCGTCTGGTGACCGATATGGACGCGACGCTATTGCGCCGATAGTCCCTCGAACGCCTTGCCTACCAGGGCGATAGCCTCCGGGTGACGCATCACGAGCACGTCGGCGCCGCCCATCGTAAGAGACAGCGCGGTCATCGCCTCCCACAGAACGCCTCTCTTCGCCGCATCCCCCCAGGCTGGCTCTTCCTCCTCCGTGGCCTTGGCCTCCTTGGCTCGCCACGCCTCCTTGCCGAGGTTGCAGATGAGCGGCATCCGGGTCATGTCGTCGTTCTGGATGAGCGCCGCGAGGCGCAGGCGCTCCATCACGGTATAGCTGTACTCGAGCCCATAGCCGACCGCGCCGGTGGATGGGTCGATGAGTATCCGGTCCGCGGGCAAGCCCAGCTGCGTGATGAGTATGTTGAGCTGCTTGGCCATGTTAACGTCGATGGGAGTCTCCGCGACGACGCCGTGGCCGTATGCCAGCGCGACGGCCGCGATCGCCTTGTAGTTGTCCTCCGTCGCGGGGCCGATCATCGCCGACCGACCGTTGAGCGCTGCCGCCACGGCTTTCAGCACTTCGGCGTCCTTGTCCGCATTGCCGCTGCCGTAGACGATGAGGGGCACGCCGGTGGCGTCCGCCACGGCGACAGCCGTGGCTGCTGCCTCCTCGGCCGTCCGGTTAGCGCCACCGGGATCGGTTCCGGCCAGCTGAAGACAGATCAGGCGTGCACCGTGCTTCTCCACACACGCCTTCGCCCAGGTTACGGGGTCGCCCATCACATCGCCGAGCGCGTCGCTCAGAGGCGTGGGCCAGCCCTCCGGGGCAACGTCGAAGACCTCCATCGCGATCGCGGGGGTGTTCGGCATCGCGCCGTCGAACAGGTAGAACGGCAGGGCGTTCTCGCCGCCCACGACGACGGCGGGATCTCCAGAGCCGACGGCGATCTCACGGATCGTGCCAGCGGCTGACTCTCTCGGTTCTCGATACGCCATGGCCTGCCCTTTCACTCGATTCCGGTCTGACGGACAGCGGCCGTCACGGTGTTTTCCATAAGCATCGCGATCGTCATCGGCCCGACGCCCCCAGGTACGGGCGTGATTGCCGAGGCCCTCGCGGCGG
>JBBILP010000089.1:0-5609 GCA_037444885.1 Actinomycetota bacterium
CCCTGCCAACAGAGTGACCGTCATTCGGTCCGAGAGCTGCGTTCTCAAGTCGACGGGCACGGTGATGAACGTGTCCGAGGGCTTGGCGTCCACTTCGGCCACGGCGCCGCCGGGGAACTGCATCCTGGCGGCCGAGTACGTCAACCGCAGCTTCAGCCGCTTCTCCGTCGCGTTGCCGACCGCGACGGGGACCTTGCCGTCCTGTCCCGACAACGTGATGTCTTTGACGTCGAGGGAAACACGATCGAGGATGCCCTCGCCGATACGCACGGCCGCCGCCGAGAACGCACGGCCGCGATCGGCGGAGCTCCAGCTGCCGTCGCGCGACGCCCAACACCGGCTCTCGGCGATCAGCGTCGCGTGAGCCACTGCCATCGCGTCGCGGTCCTGCGGCCCGGCAGCCGCGAGGAGAGCGTCCCGAATCGCGCGAGCACGGTCCACTTCCGCCCAGTAGCCTTGCGGGGCCGGCTTCGGTTCGCTCACCTTCGTCGGCAGTCCCACCTCGGCGCGAGAAGGGACGCGAGCGGCTTCCATGGGACTCACTACCGCTATCCAGGGCACCTGTTCGAGCGTGTCCAGCAGCTCGCCGAGATTCTCCATCGCCGAGGCGTCTACGGGACCGGCTTTGACTACCGCGACGACCGGCTTCGTGGACTCGGCGGAGCGATGCCGCCCGAATGCGCGCTCGAGGAACTCGTCGACTTCGCCCCGCTCGGCCAGCGCGGAGGCCTTGGCGTCCGAGGCGAGAACCGTCAGGGTGCCGTCCTCTGCGCGGTACGCACCGCTCACTGGCGCTTTGCCCCTTGACGACAAGCCGCCCCGATCGGCCACCGCGACCGCGATCTCACGGTCCGCGATCAGCGGGGCGACAGCCGTCGGCAGGATGCCCTGCGCCAGAGCGGTCACCGGGGCCGGGGTCGTGCCGAGTACCGCCGCGTACACGCTCGCCCCGCGCGCGTAGTGGGCCGTCAGATCCCCTGTCGCGCCGAGGGCGATCAGCCCAGCGATGTCGGGATCGGCGTACGGTACGTCGACCAACTCGACTCCGCGCGAAATCGCACCCTTGACCTCGGAGAGGGCGCGCCGATACTCGCCGGGGGTCAGATCGCTCTCCGGCACCTTGGTGACGCCGTCCGGCCGAACGAGGTCGAATCCCTCGGAGATGTTCGCCCAGTCTTCGAGCGCGATCGGTGGTATCGCGAGGGCAAGGCCCGCTTCGGGATGCGCGCGAGCGATCTGCGAGAAGCGCTCGGCAGAGCGTCGCGATCCCGGGGTGTCGGCCGGATCGAACAGGAATCTCCCGTCGGGGGCGCGGAGAGGAACGCACGCCACACGCGTGATCAGAACCACCGGTACCCGGGGGGCCGTGGGGTCGTACACGAGCAGACGGTCCTCAAGGTTCTCCTCATGCGTACGTCCGTTCGGTTGCTGGTAGCGCACGCGGACCTGAACCGGGTAGACGTCCGGGCGAAGGCTCAGGTCGGCCAGCCCGCGCGAGAACGAGACCTGCGCCACGCCCGCGGGGGCGTTCCGCACGACCTCCGTCTTCTGCAGCATCAAGCTGCCCGAGGGCCGCAGCACGCGTAGCCGCACTTCGAGGTGCGCCGTCGAGGTCTCAAGGACCGTGCGCACCGTCAGTCCGTAGGTGCCGTTCGTGGGCACGGAGGGCGCGGCGTGGACGACGCTCACGGTCGTATCGGATGATCTGTCCCCGCCGTACGCGCCCACACGGGGCCACGCGGCGGCATGCGGCGGCTCGGCCGAGACAGGCGCGGCGGGCACGCAAGTCGCGACGAATACCACGAGCGCGAACGCCGAGATGATCACGCGGAGCGCGCGATCACTCGGGGCGGCGCGAGCGAATGACAGCATGGACAGGCACGGCCTCAGAGGCATAGGGTATCCGTCTAGAATGGCGAAGTACGGGCAAGATTATCTCACGTCGGCAGGGAAAGGACCGCGCCCGATGTCTGGGACAGACGACTCGCGAACCATACCGGGAAGCCTTCCGCTCATTCCGCTCAGGGACCTTATCTTGTTCCCGAATCTAGTAGTCCCCTTGTTCGTGGGACGGGAGAGATCGGTGAACGCGCTGGAGGAGTCCATGCGCCAAGGCCACCTCGTGGCGCTTGTCGCGCAGAGGCAGGCCGAGATTCAGGACCCAGGCCCCGACGACATATACGACATCGGATGTGTCGCCACCGTTCTCCAGGAACTCAAGCTGCCCGACGGGACCGCGAAGGCGCTCGTCGAGGGCGTCCAGAGGGTTCGCGTAACCGGTTTCGTGCAGGAAGATCCCTACTTCGAGGTGCAGATCGAACCCATTGAGGAGTCCGTAGAGGTCGACGTCGAAACCGAAGCTCTGATGCGGGCGCTGCTTTCCGATTTCGAGCGAGCGTCGTCGCTCGGCAAGCCCATCCCGCAGGAAGTTCTGATGGCGGCCGGCGCCATCGAGGAACCCGGCAGGCTCGCTGACTTCCTCACCTTTCACTTGAGCCTCCGCGTAGAGGAGAAGCAAGAGATCCTTGAGGCGGTCGAGCCCAAGGCGCGGCTGGAGAAGACCGCCCTGTTCCTCCGCAAGGAACTCGAGATTCTCGAACTCGGCTCGAAGATCCAGAACCGCGTCAAGGAGCAGATGTCGAAATCGCAAAGGGAGTACTTCCTGCGCGAGCAACTCAAGGCGATCCAGCAAGAACTCGGTCAGTACGACGAGATCCAAGCCGAGATGGAGGAGTATCGGGAGAAGATCGCCAAGGCGGGCATGCCGGAGGCGGTCGAGGAGAAGGCGCTGAAGGAGCTGTCCAGGCTCGAGAAGATGCCGACGGCCGCAGCCGAGACCTCGGTCATCCGGACGTATCTTGATTGGCTGGTCGGACTTCCGTGGCACGTCGAGGACGAAGAGAAGCTCGACCTTGTCGAGGCCCAGAGGATCCTGGATGAGGATCACTACGGACTTGAGAAGGTCAAGGAGCGGGTTCTCGAGTATCTGGCGGTACACAAGCTTACGGACAAGATGCGTGGGCCGATCTTGTGCTTCGTCGGTCCGCCAGGTGTCGGCAAGACCTCGATCGGCAAGTCGATCGCCAGGTCGCTCGGGCGCAAGTTCATACGGATGAGCCTCGGAGGCGTTCGTGACGAGGCGGAGATACGCGGGCATCGCCGCACCTACGTCGGAGCGCTGCCCGGCCGCATCATCCAGTCGATCGACCAGGTCGGGACGAAGAACCCTGTGTTCATGATGGACGAGATAGACAAGGTCGGCATGGACTTCCGAGGCGACCCGACCTCGGCGCTGCTCGAGGTGCTGGACCCCGAACAGAACAACTCCTTCCAGGACCACTACCTTGAGGCACCCTTCGACCTCTCGGACGTCATGTTCATCACGACCGCGAACCTGCTCGATCCCATACCGCCTGCTCTTCGCGACCGGATGGAGGTAATCCACTTCCCCGGCTACACCGAGGACGAGAAGCTGAACATCGCGAAGCAGTACCTGATTCCCAAGCAGTTGGAGGAGCATGGGCTCTCGCCGGCCCGCCTGGCGATCGACGACAAGGCGACTCTAGAGATCGTGCGTCGATACACCCGCGAGGCCGGTGTTCGAAACCTGGAACGGACCATCGCGATGATCTGCCGCCAAGTCGCGCGAAAGGTCGTTGAAGGTCGCAAGGGGCGCGTGAACGTCACTCCGCGCACTCTCCACCGCTACCTGGGTCCCCCCAAGTTCTCCTTCGGACTCGCCGAGGAGAAGGACGAGACGGGTGTTGCCACGGGGCTTGTGTGGACGGAGGTCGGCGGCGACGTGATCTTCGTCGAGGCCACCAAGATGAAGGGCAAGGGTACGCTCACGCTGACGGGGCAACTCGGAGAGGTCATGCGGGAGTCCGCGCAGGCGGCCGTCTCATACATCCGGGCGCGCGCCGAGGAGCTCGGCATATCGCCGGATTTCAACGAGACCCTGGATCTGCACATACACGTGCCGGCAGCCGCGATTCCCAAGGACGGGCCGTCAGCCGGCATCACGATGGCCACCGCGCTGACCTCGGTGTTGACGGGATGCGCGGTGCGCAGGGACATAGCCATGACCGGCGAGATCACGCTTCGCGGGCAGGTGCTGCCGATCGGCGGTCTCAAGGAGAAGATACTGGCCGCGCACCGCGCCGGAGTGAAGACCGTGCTGGTCCCGAAGGACAACGTGCGCGATCTCGACTTGATTCCGGAGCACGTGAGGGACGACCTCGCGATAGTTCCGGTCAAGACGATGGATGACGTTCTCGGGCGGGCGCTGGTCAACGACTGCGCGCCGGCGGTGCGCAAGCCGCGCGCGCGGGGAAGCGGCGGTGCCTCTCGCAAGTCCCGCTAGGCGCCTCACCGCGACACCGAATCCCACTTAATATGTGCGAATGCCGCGCTTAGTGGCGTCTAAGTCCGGGTACATCCAAAGTGCAAAGGTAAGTGCGCTGGACTTGACACCCGAACATCAGGTTCGAAGCGGGAGACGCAGATACGCCGGGAGCTAGATCGGTCACCCAAGTCCTGGCGCGGAGTCAATGGTGAGACCGACCCGATGGGAATCGCGGTCGGTCTTCGTGTTCGGCCGAGGTGACCGAACCGGGTCCGTGTGCCAGCCCAGCCTGGATGTGCTGGGAGGTGATCAGCGATGACGCGGACGATGTACCGCAAGACAGCCCTATGGCGGTCTGTTGCGGTTGCCATCGCACTCGTCTTCGCGACATCGGCAACGGGCGTCGGCTATGCGGCGCCCGCGCGTTCACTGGCGGGAGGGGACGGAACAGCGAGGTTGCTGGCAACCGCTCCCAAGACGGTCAGTGAGCCGCCGGCTTCTCAGGTATCACCGGCACCCTCGGAAGAGGGACCGTCCGCCAGCGTCGAGCCTCGGCGGGCATCTAAGGCCAGCGATACCAAGGCGAAGACAGCGACACGTTCCACCTCGGCACGCAAAGTCGTCTCCTCAAACCCGAAACTCCTTGGGGCGGGAGCGGCCGCGAAGCCGAGCAGCGTTCCGCGAGTCGGCACGGCAGCGCCTAGTGGCGGTGGCGTCCAGCTCACACTCGAGGGATATCGACTCACTCCTCACCAGGAGTGGACGACAGGTAACCTCGGGAGTCTCTATCGCGAAGGCGACTGGGTTCCCTACAGACTCATCATCGACAACTCAGGTGGTTCGAGCGCGTATTCGGTCCCATCTCTCGCCTTGAAGTACGACCACTACAACAACTCCGGTGGCAAGAACGCCGTCGGCGTGGACATGACGAGGTTCTGGCGTGTCTACTACACGTCCGTGCAGCCAGGTGACGGCGACGCTGCCCTGCTGTCCGGCACGGCGATAACACCCTCGTTCCAGGACGCCCCGTTCCCCTCCGGGAGCTTCGGATCATCCGACTTCCTGAGGACGGGCTTCCCCGCGGGTACAGTCGTCATTCCGGCGGGACAGTACGCAGTCGTCTACTTCCAGGCTCATCTGTCGCTGACCGCGTGGTGGCTGCAGCAAAGCCCCGCGCGCAACGGCTCAGGCTTCTACCCTGGCTCGAGCATGCAGATGAGGGCTGACGTGGACGGCGTCGGTGACAAGACCGTTCCAATCCCGA
>JBBILP010000090.1:0-5554 GCA_037444885.1 Actinomycetota bacterium
TGCGAGCGATGCGCCTGACACGTCCCAACCTCCTTCCAGAACAAAAGAAGCGGGGGCTACCCACTTCTGGTAGGAACTCGATTTCGTCCAGAGATGGATTCTAGCACAGGGCCTTCGCGGGTCAAACGCGCTCTCGCGCGACGCGCTCTCGCGCGACACGCGCGTTCCAGCGACAGGCGCTACAGCGCGCCGACTGCGAGCGCGGCCGGGCGGTTGCGGCGACCCTACGCAAGCGCCGCCCGGGCTTCCGCGACGCGCTCCAACACCGTCTGCGCCGCGCTCTCAAGCGGTATCCGCTCGCGTTCGCCGGTCGCGCGGTCCTTGAGCTCGACGATGCCCTCGGCCAGCCCCTTCTTCCCGATGACGACCTGGAAAGGCCAGCCGATGAGGTCGGCGTCGGCGAACTTCACCCCGGCGCGCTCGTCGCGATCGTCGAGAATCGTCTCCACGCCGATCTCGGCAAGCTCGCGCCAGATCCTCTCGGCGGCGTCCATGATCTCGCCTTCACCCAGCGGTATGACCGCAACCTCGAGCGGCGCGACCGAGACCGGCCACACTATGCCGCCCTCGTCGTTATGCTGCTCGATGACGGCCGCGAGCGACCTCGTTATGCCCACGCCGTAGCAGCCCATAAGGAACGGCTTGTCCGTCCCGTCCTCGTCGGTGAACGTCGCGCCCATGGACTCGGAGTACTTCGTGCCGAGCTGGAAGACCTGGCTGACTTCGATGCCGCGAGCGCCGCTCAGTGTCCCGTCGCAGCGCGGGCAGCCGTCTCCGGGCTGTGCGACGACGAGATCGGCCCAGGCAGCGACCTCGAAATCGCGCCCAGGATCCGCCGAGAAGAAGTGGAAGCCCTCCTCGTTTGCCCCGACCGCCCAGCCGGTCTCGCCCTCAAGCGACGAATCCGCGATGACGAGCGTGCCTTCCGGTGCCCCGACCGGGCCGAGCGAGCCTTTCGGCAGCTTGCGCGCGGCGAATTCCTCCTCCTCGAGGAGACGGATGCCGGGTGCGGCCCAATCCGCCTTGATCGGGTTGAGTTCGCGGTCCCCGGGAACGCACAGAAACACCAGCCGCCCGTTGTCGCGCGAACCGTCGCGCTCGATGACACCGACCATCGTCTTGACCGTGTCGTGCGCGGGCACGCCGAAGGCCTCGGCGAGTTCGGCGATCGTGTGAAGACCCGGCGTCGGCCGCTTCTCCATCGCGGCGCCGTCGCGTCGGGCAGGCGTGCGCGGCACGCGCGTGACGGCCGCGTCCTGGTTCGCGGCGTAGTCGCAGGCGTCGCAGAAGACGAGCGCGGCCTCGCCGGACTCGGCAAGCGCCATGAACTCGGTGGTTACCTTCCCGCCGATCTGGCCGGATTCCGCTTCCACGGGGCGGAAGTCGAGCCCGAGTCGCTCGCAGATGCGCGCGTACGCTCCCGACTGCGCGTCGTAGTGCTCCTCCAGCGATTCCTGCGAGGAATGGAAGGAGTAGGCGTCTTTCATGATGAACTCGCGGCCCCGGAGCAGGCCGAAGCGCGGTCTCATCTCGTCGCGGAACTTCGTGTTGATCTGGTAGAGCGAAAGCGGCAGGTCGCGGTACGAGCGCACTTCGTCGCGAACGAGCGCGGTGATGATCTCCTCGTGCGTCGGGCCGAGGCAGAAGTCGCGTCCCGCGCGGTCCTTGAGGCGCGCCAGCTCGGGGCCGTAGTCGTCCCATCGGCCGGACTCATGCCAAAGCTCGGCGGGTTGCACGACCGGAAGCAGCAGCTCGCACGAGCCGATGGCGTCCATCTCCTCGCGCACGATCTGCTCTACCTTGCGGACCGAGCGATACCCGAGCGGGAGGAACGAGTAGATGCCGGCGGCCACCTTGCGGATCATCCCCGCGCGCAGCAACAGCCGATGCGAAGCGATCTCGGCCTCGGCGGGGTCTTCCTTCAAGGTCGGGACGTAGACGCTGGACATGCGCAGTGCGACAGTCATGTGGGCCTCCGGCTGAGTGCGCTCCCGTGCTCTCGCCGAAATAGACTACCGCAAGCCGAGCTAGCGCGTGCCGACCGAGTCCCCGAGACTCGCGATCTCGGCCATCAGGGCGTCCACGATCTCGTGCTCGGCGACCTTGCGCACCGGCTCGCCCTTGGCGAACAGCAGCGCGACGCCCTTGCCCGCAGCGATGCCGATGTCGGCCTCGCGTGCCTCTCCCGGTCCGTTGACGACGCAGCCCATGACCGCGACCTTCAGCGGCGTGCGCACCTCGCGCAGGCGGCGCTGCACTTCCTCGGCGATGGGGATCAGATCGATCTCGCAGCGCCCGCACGTCGGGCACGAGACGAGTTCAGGGTGGTTGCGGCGGATGTCGAGCGCGGCCAGGATCTCCCAGGCGACGAGCACCTCGTCGACCGGGTCGGCCGTGAGCGAGACGCGCAGCGTGTCGCCGATGCCCTCGGCAAGAAGCACGCCCAAGCCCACCGACGACTTCACCGTTCCCGCGAGCGACGTTCCCGCCTCCGTGACGCCGAGGTGCAGTGGATACGGGACGCGGTCCGCGAGCGACCTGTAAGCGGCGATCGTGGATGTGACCGAGGATGCCTTGGCCGAGACGACGATGTCGCCGAAGCCTCGGCTCTCGAAGTGCTCGCAGAACTCGATTGCGCTGGCCACGAGCTTGTCGGCGAGCGGCCAATCGCGGTCGCGCACGTCCTCGGCGAGCGAACCGGCGTTCACCCCGATGCGTATCGGGATTCGCGCCTCCCCCGCCGCGTCGATTATGGCGTCGACGCGGTCGAGGCCGCCGATGTTGCCGGGGTTGATCCGCAGCTTGGCCGCTCCGCGCGTCGCGGCTGCTAGCGCCAGGCGATGATCGAAGTGGATGTCGGCCACAACCGGGATGGGCGACTCGGCGCAGACCTCGGCGAACGCGTCGAGCGCTTCCGAGCGTGGGATTGCCACGCGCACGATCTCGCAGCCCGCGTCGGCGAGCCGACCGATCTGAGCGAGGGTTGCCGCGGCATCGCGCGTGTCGGTGTTGGTCATCGACTGCACGGAGATCGGCGCCATGCCTCCTACCGGCACGCCTCCGACCATGACCGGGCGTGTCTCCCGGCGAACTCTCACGTCCCCTCCCGGCTAGCCGTTCCCGACGTATCGCACCACATCAGCGTACATCAGGTAGCCGATGAGCGAGAACAGGAGCACGGCGCCCGCGGCGCTCAGACCGAGGCTGAACTCGCGCTTCAGCGGCCTGCCCGCGAGCTTCTCGACGATTTCGATGAGGATCTTGCCGCCGTCGAGCGGAGGGATGGGCAGGAGGTTCATCAGTCCGAGCGAGAGCGAGAGCAGCGCAACTAGGCCCGCGTAGTCGAGTGGTCCGGCCTTTGCGGCCTCGGCGGCCATCACCGAGATCCCTACCACGCCCTGTACGTCGCGAAGCGTCTCTTTGAACGTCGAAGGTGTCAGGAAACGCCCGATGACCTTGGCGACCTCCCACGTGAGTCCGAGGCTTTGCCCCAGCGCTTGCGGAACGGACGAGCGGACGTGTTCCGAGTCGGCCGTGATGCCCAGCAGCGGTCGGCCTTCGAACTCCCCGAGCACCGCGCGCCCGGTGAGTCGCTCGCCGTCGCGCTCGTAGGTCACCGCGATGGTCTGTCCGGGCTTCGCCCCGCCGATCACGCGCAGGAGGTCCTCCCAGCCGCCGAGCTCGGCACCGTCGAGCGCCACGATCCTGTCGCCCGCGCGCACGCCGGCTGCCTCGGCGCCAGATCCTGGGCGTACCTCGGCCACGTTCAGCGAGGCGACGTAGTAGCCCCAGACGCTCAGCACGATCGTGAACGTGAGGATGGCGGCGACCAGGTTCACGAGCACGCCCATGGCGAGGATCGTCACGCGCTTGAGCGGCGACTTCCCCCGGTAGGTGGTGGAGCGCACGCGGTCGAGCATGTCCTGGTCGGACTCCCCTTCCCCGCGCGCGACCTGGGCGACGTACGAGACCGTGTCGTCGTCGGCCGGAACGACGGCACCCCAGTCGGCGAGCGTGATGAGCAGCGAGAGCGCTCGGTCGGACGAGATCGGCATCGCGCTGGTCAGCGTCACCGAGTGCGCACGGCCGGCGTCGACCACTATTCCGAGCGCGGCAGCGAGCAGGTCGTCTTCCGGCCCCGGCTCCATGCCGGCGATTCGCACGTACCCGCCGAGTGGAATCGCCGTGACGCCGAAGGCGGTGCCGTTGCGCTTGAAGCGCAGCGATGGTCCCGGCAGGCCGATCATGAACTCGTGAACTCGGACGCCGAAAGCGCGCGCCGCGAGGAAGTGGCCGCCTTCGTGCAAGAGCACGAGTAGCGAGAAGGTGACGAGGCCCCAGAAGATGGCCTCACCGAGAGGTATCGATCCAGTCACGCTCACTTGCCGGACACGTCTCCCTTCATATCAGCTTCACGTCTTGAGCAAACCGCAGACCACATCAGGCGACAGTTCCGCACGTACCGCACGCGCCGCACGTACCGCACGCGCCCGCGCACGCGCCGCATGCGCAAGGGCGATATCGCGAGTCCTACGAGGCGCCTTTCGCCAGGCGCGTCGCCGTGGCCCGCGCCCAGGCGTCGATGGCCTCAAGGTGCTCGAGGGACTCCACGGCGGACGCGTCGTGCGCGGACATCGTTCCCTCAACGATGCGCGCGATATCCGTGAACGCGCATCGCGCGGCCAGGAACTCGGCCACCGCGACCTCGTTTGCCGCGTTCATAACGGCCGGCATCGTGCCTCCAATCTTGCCCGCTTCAAGCGCCAGGGCGAGGCAGCGGAAGGCGCCGAGATCCGGCTCCTCGAAATCGAGCGAGCCCACTTGCGCGAAGTCCACCGGAGCGACCGGCGCGTCCCAGCGCTCGGGGTAGCTCATCGCGTACTGGATCGGTATGCGCATGTTCGTCGCGCCGAGGTGCGCTTTGACCGAGCCGTCGGCGAACTCGACCATCGAGTGGATGCAGGATTGCGGGTGGATGACTATCCGGATCGAGTCGTACCCCACGCCGAAAAGATGGTGCGCCTCGATGGCCTCGAGTCCTTTGTTCATGAGAGTCGCCGAGTCGATGGTGATCTTGGGACCCATCGTCCACGTAGGATGAGCCAGCGCTTCCTCCACCGTCACGGCCTCGAGTTCTCGGCTCGACCTGCCTCGGAAGGGCCCGCCCGATGCGGTCAGCCATATCCTCGACACCTCGGCACGCTTCTCGCCGAGCATGCACTGGAAGATGGCCGAGTGCTCGCTGTCCACAGGAATGAGGTTGTCGCCGGAAACGAGCTCCGTCACCAGCTCGCCGCCGACCACGAGCGACTCCTTGTTCGCCAGCGCGAGACGCTTGCCGGAGCCGAGAGCCGCGACGGTCGCGCGCAATCCCGCGGCGCCCACGAGCGCGTTGAGTACGAGGTCGCAATCGGGGTCCTCGGCAAGCTCGACGACCGCCTGAGGACCCGCTCCCACCTCGGCGTCGGGCAGCAGCCGCGCCAAAGCGTCGGCGGCGGTCTCGTCGGCAAGCGCCAGGCGGCTCACCCCGAGGGCGCGCGCCTGCTCCGCGATC
>JBBILP010000091.1:0-5545 GCA_037444885.1 Actinomycetota bacterium
GCGCCGCTTGATCCGCTCTCAAAGATTCCGAGCCTGAAGGCGACGGCGGTCAGTGTGCGGAAGGTGTCGTCGAGGAGCACAGTCGTTGACTCATCATGAGTTTCACGCGCTCCCTCCCCAACGCGCCGTGTCCCAACGCGCCGCTTGCACTCCGAAGGGCGACTGCTATACTTCCACCTGCTGTGTCCAGGCCGCTTCCAGGTGGGCCGAAGGGCACCCGAGTCCGAGTGGCGGAATGGCAGACGCGCTAGGTTGAGGGCCTAGTGTCCTTAGGGACGTGCGAGTTCAACTCTCGCCTCGGACACCAGAGAACTTCAGTGGCCCCTAGCGCGGGGTCACTGTCATTTTGTGCGGGTAGACACAAGCCCGTATCCTGTACAGCGTGAACCGCTCCCAAGACAGACCTCGGCGTGCACGGCGCACGATGGTGATGCCTCTCCGGCGTCTACTGGTGGCGGTCACGTGTCTCGTGGCGGTGTCGACCGCTTCCGCCGTGGCGCTTGAGGCACCGTTCTTCGTATGGGACGCGCCGAAGAACGCGCTCTTCTCGGAGATGGCGATCCACCCTCAGGCTATCCAGATGGGTGGCACGACCTACATCACATACCAGGGTCCGGACTTGAACCCGAACATCGTCGCCCACGATTCCGAGACGGCAAAGTGGACCGGACCCGTACAGGTCGGAGTGAATCCGCTCTGGGACGACATGCATGGCGCTCCTGCTCTGCTCGCCGATGCGACCGGGCGCCTACACGTGTTCTATGGGGGCCATCACTCGGCGCTACTCCACGTCCGAGCACGCGAGGCGAGTTCCATCGCGGCCTGGGACCAACTGCCTCCGGTCGCGGACCGCCACACATATCCGCAGCCGTCGCTTCGCGCCGACGGGACCATCGAGATCTTCTACCGCGACAGCGGTACCGCTCGGAAGGACTGGGTGTCCCGACGGTCGCTCGACACGAGCGGTGCGACTTGGGGGCCGTCGAGCATCGTTCTGGCGGGCGGCCCGGACTATGGTTGGTACGCGCATTTCTCTCCCGAGGCGGATGGCTCGGTGCACCTCGCGTTCACGACGGTGGACTGGGTCGAGTCCGCCCGAGGGGACTCGTGGGCACGTCACGACGTGTACTACGCCAGGCGTGATTCGAGCGGGATATGGCGCAATGCGGCCGGAACACGCGTGCGCGTGCCGATCACGAGAGCGGAGGCGGAATCCAAACTGCGGGTCCTCTCGAGCGGTACGGCGAACACGAACTGCGTGGTCGCTGGTCGCACGCCGGGCGGTGATCCGGCAGTCCTGTACGTAGTCGGACAGGGCGGGGGAGCGGGGTCCTACCGCTTCCGGTTCGCACGATACGGCGAGGAGGGCTGGGTCACCTCGGAAGTGGACGCGACGGACCACTTCTACGATGCGTGCACGTGGGCCGTCGCGGAGGGCGGCGAGCTGGAGGCCTTCCTGGTGACCGGAGGCACCATGGGCATCGGCCACGGCGATCGACGGTATCTGGACGACGGGGGCGCGGTGGTGCGCTATACCTCTTCCGATGACGGCGGGACCTGGTCGCGAGACACGACCGTCTCCCCGGACGCGATGGGGGCCGTATTCAATAACCCGCAGGTGGTTCAGGGCGGCAACGCGCGCTCGCGTCTTATCTTCACCGAGTGGAGGAGCGGCACGTCGATATCGTCCATCGAGGCGCTCGGGGTGTACCTCTGGGGGAGCGAGGGCCTCGTGGGTCGGAGCTTCCCCGTGTCGGTAGCCCGCGTGAACGGGGGGGATTCACTCGCCACTGCCGTTGAGGTGTCGCGTCGCGCCTACCCGTCCGGTTCCGACAGCGTGGTGATCGTGTCGGAAGCGTCAGCCGCCGATGCGTTGACGGCCTCGCCCTTCGCGCACGCCGCGAGGGGCCCGATACTGTACGCGGCGGGTGGTCTTCGCTCGGACGTGGTGGCGGAGATCAAGCGACTGAAGCCGAAAGTCGCCTACGTCATCGGGGGAAGGGAGGCCGTTCCCACGAAGGTCGAGGATGATCTCCGCCTGAAGGCGCGAGTCGCCAGCGTCAAGCGGATCGGAGGCACCGACCGCTACGCTACCGCCGTCCTTGTGGGAATCAGGAGCGGGATCCTAAGACGCGGCGGAACGGTGGTCATCGCCAACGGCAGTCGTTTCGCCGACGCGTTGGCGATGGCGCCTGTCGCAGCCGTCAATGGGTATCCCATCCTGCTCGTTGCGGAGGGCGCGATGCCCCGCGCCACGGCGAACGCGCTCGAGGCCATTCGTCCCTCCGAGGTGATCGTCGTCGGAGGAGAGGCGGCGGTCCATCCCGAGGTCGCCGAGGCTGCCGGGGCGTCCGTACGCCTCGGAGGCCGAGACCGATACGATACCGCGAGTAGCGTCGCTGAGTTCGGCGAGGCGCGCGGGTTGCGCGTGCGCCACGTCGTCATCGCGGGCGGAGCTTCCTTCTCGGACGCGCTGTCCGCGGGAGTATATGCAGCTCGGCTGGGCTCGCCGCTCCTGCTGACCCGGCAGGACACGCTTCACGCTTCGCCGAGTGACTATCTGGACGCCCGTAGCGGTCGCGTGGTCTCGGTGCGCGTGATAGGGCGGCAAGATGCGGTCTCGGACGCAGTCCTGGCTCGAATCGCGGGTATCCTGAAGTAGCGGGACCGCCGTGCGTCGCCTAGTGCGTGCGCTTGAAGGCAACGACCGCGACGTCGTCCGCCAGACCGTTGGGGGAGAACTCCGTGACCGCGTCGAGAATGGTGCGCACGATCGAGTGAGGACTGCCGTTCCGGGCACGGGCGACCGCTCGGTCCAGTCCGCTCTCGCCGAAGAACTCGGACTCGTTGCGAGCATCCAGGACGCCGTCGCTGTACAGGAGGACGACCTCCTCCTCGCGCACGACCGTGCTCGCTTCGTCGTAGGTCGCTCCCGGGAACAGACCCAAAGGCGGGGCGTGACCGATCTCCAACTCCTTGCGCGTCCTGCCCGAGATCAGGATCGGTGCCGGATGGCCCGCGCTGGCGACGGTGAGCGAGCCGCTGGAGCGGTCGAGTACCGCGTACACGACGGTGACGAACTGCTCCTCGCCCAGCTGATGGCCGAGTGCGCGGTTGGCACGCGTGAGCACGTTCGAGGGGCGCCAGTCTTGGTATGCGAGGGTACGGATGGCGGTCTTCGTGCGCGACGTGAGCGTGGCTGCTCTGAGGCCTTTGCCGGACACGTCGCCGACGGCGAACGCGACGAGCCGCTCGTCTATCTCGAAGGCGTCGATGAAGTCACCGCCTATGCGCGCCAATTCCTCGGAGGATTGGTACGCATGGGCGATGGACACGCCCTGCAACGTCGCGGGCATCGTGAGCACCCAGGTCTGCAACGCGTCGGCGATGACGCGCTCCGTGGCGTACACTCTCGCGTTCTCGATGGCCAACGCGAGAGCGGCACCGAGTGAGGATGCGAAGTAGAGCTCCTCGTCGGTGAAGCGATGGGTGGTGTCGTGGAAGTAGAAGTCCAACATGCCGATGCACGAGCCGCGAAGCATGAGTGGTACCGCGATCAGGGATTGTATCCCGAACTCGCGCGCGGTCTCGCTGTTCACGCGCGCGTCGCCTACAGCCTCCGAGACCGCGACCGGGCACCCGGTCTGTGCTGCCAGCTCGGCTTCCGGTAGTTCCGCAGGAGTCATCTGACGTCCGATGATCTCGGCGGGGAAACGGAACTGATAGCGAGGAATCCAGTACTCACCCTCGCGAATCGCGATCATAGCGCTGTCGCAGCGCAGCGCCTCGGCGGACTTGACTATCACACGGCTCATGATTGTGTCGAAGTCCAGGGTCGAGTTGATCGAGACATCCAGGTCGATCATCGCCTCGGCGAGCTCTTTGGCTCGCGCGAGTTCTCGGAAGAGCACGCCGTACGGCCGTGTCAAAGCGGATTCCACAGTCGCTTTCGCGATCAGGAAGAAGGAGAGCATCTTGAGGAGGTGACCCACCAGGTTCAGCAGGCCGAACGGGTCGGAGAAGATCGTGAACGCCACCTCGGAAACCATCGCGGCGGCGATTGACGCGATGAGCAGTCCGCGGACCGGATCGTCCAGGGCGGCTCGGTCCCGCTCGATCAGGAGAATCGCCAGTCCGAAGAGCGCCACGATCACATACTCGGAGATCACGTACAGCGGGGAGTGGCCTCCCGCACCACCGAGGAGCCCGGGGAATGTCGGCCAGATCAGGGTGAGCGCGATGCACACGATGACGAACGACGTGTAGGCCGCGAGGGCTACCCAAGCACGGAGCTTCCGGCGCAGGAAGAGTGGCGCTACCGCGAGAGTGGCCGCCTGGACGAAGCGAGCGGCAAGCCAGAGCTGCATGGACGTGTCGTACTCGTTAGGCAGCGAGAAGACGCCCATCCCGGGGTACGACAGCATGTGCAGCGCGTCGAGCGCGCCGGCCGCGGCGAATCCGATTCCAACGAGCAGCAGATAGTCGCTGGTGAGGCGCTGGCGTGCGTACCAGACGACCATGAACAGACTCGAGGCCACCACGATGGTGAACAGCTCGGCAAGGGCGTGGAAGGCGAGGTAGCCGAAGAGCGCGTTGAGCAGGACAAGGCCGGAGCCGAGAATCGCGGCAACGGACCAGGTCCTGATAGGGATCGCGGCTATCGCGTTGCCCTTGTTCATCACGCCCCCAGATCGTGATAGCCCACCTTGCCCATGCTCTCATGGCCGCGTTGGCGCATCAACGTCGCGCGGCTGAAGGTCTACGCTCAATGGGTATTAGCTAGATGTCACCGAGTGCGCGGGACGACTGTTGCTGTTCAGAGACAGGATGGACGCTGGTCATCAGCTCGCGGAGCGCCTCGAGCGCTATCGCGGGATGCCTGACGTTGTCGTGCTCGGAGTCCCTCGCGGCGGAGTAGTGGTCGCCGCCGAGGTCGCTCGCGCACTGGGCGCGGAACTCGATGTCGTCGTCTCTCGGAAGATCGGGTATCCAGGTGACCCGGAGTTCGCGGTGGGGGCGGTCGCGCCCGATGGCCGGGTACATCGGAATCCCACTCTGCGCATCCCGGACAGCTACTTAAGCCGCGAGGCCGGGCGTCAGCTGAGCGAAGTGCATCGCCGCATGGACGCGTACCGGGCGGGAAGACCGCCCATCGAGTTGCGGGGCAAGACCGTCATCGTTGTCGACGACGGCGTGGCAACCGGACTCACGGCGCTCGCGTCAGTCGTGTACGTGCGCGACGCGGGCGCCGGGAAGGTCGTGCTCGCCGTGCCCGTCATCTCTACCGAGGCCGCGGCCGTGCTCCGGACGCACGTGGACGAGCTCGTGGCAATCGATATTCCCGAGGTCTTTCACGCCGTCGGTGTCTTCTACGCGCACTTCGAGCAGGTGAGCGACTCGCAGGTCACTTCCGCGCTCGGGAGTACCGCGTCATAGGTTTGTGGCCCCGGCGCCACCGCTGCTATCCTCAGGCAATACCCCTGGGGGACCAGTGCTCGAATTTGCCGGAATCAGCACAGGAACTGGAGCGAGGATCGCGTGTTCC
>JBBILP010000092.1:0-5541 GCA_037444885.1 Actinomycetota bacterium
ACCGAGATGGCTGGCGAGTATGACTTTGGCGCCGCGGTCGATCAGGTTGCGGATGGTGGGGAGCGAGGCGCGGATGCGCGTGTCGTCGGTGACTCTGCGCTCACCGTCGAGGGGAACGTTGAAGTCTACTCGAACGAGAACGCGCTTCCCTTGGACCGCTATGTCGCGAATCGTCCTCTTGTCGAACATCTAGCCGAGAACCATCTTCACGAGGTCGCGGACGCGGCAGGAGTAGCCCCACTCGTTGTCGTACCACATCAGGACTTTCGCCATGTTGCCCATGACCATGGTCGACCGAGCGTCGAACACGCTCGACGCCGGATCTCCGACCACGTCCGCCGAGACGATCGGGTCCTCCGTGTAGACGAGAATGCCCTTCATCGGACCCTCGGCGGCAGCCTTCACCGCGGCGTTGATCTCGTCGATCGAGGCCTCTCGGCCGAGTTCGACCACGAGATCCACGGCCGAGCCGTCCGGCGTCGGCACTCGCATCGCGATTCCGTCCATCTTCCCTTTCAGCTCCGGCATCACGAGACCGATCGCCTTCGCGGCGCCCGTGGAGGTGGGGATGATCGACATGGCCGCGGCGCGGGCTCGACGCAGGTCCTTGTGGGGAAAGTCGAGGATGCTCTGGTCGTTGGTGTATGCGTGGACGGTGGTCATGAAGCCGCGCTCGATTCCGAAAGCATCCGCCAGCACCTTGGCCACAGGCGCGAGGCAGTTGGTCGTACACGACGCGTTGCTGATCACGTTGTGCGCCGCCGGATCGTATTTGTCCTCGTTGACGCCGAGGACGACGGTTATGTCCTCGTTGGAGGCGGGCGCACTGATGATGACCTTCTTCGCTCCCGCACTGATGTGCGCCGAAGCCTTGGTCGCATCGGTGAAGTGGCCCGTGGACTCCACCACGACCTCCACTCCGAGATCGCCCCACGGCAGGGCGGCCGGGTCGCGCTCCGCACATACCTTCAGCGTCTTCCCGCCGACGACCAGATCGGAACCAGAAACCTCAACGCTTTGGCCGAACCGGCCATGTATCGAGTCGTACTTCAGCAGGTGCGCCATCGTCTTGGCGTCCATCAGGTCGTTGATCGCTACGACCTCGATATCGGGGTCCCCCGCGCAAGCCCGGTAGAACAGCCGACCGATACGCCCGAAACCGTTGATACCAACCTTGACTGCCAAGTGGAATCCCTCCTCGACGTAGGACGACACGGCGCCGACACGCCGCGGTAGCCATGATCATCGCGACTTACGTCTTCGACGCGCGTCGCGACCCACCTTGCCGCTCTCATCACCAGCCGTACAGTCAATCATCTCGGCCAGCTCCGCGATGCGGCGAATCCTATGATATACCGCCGATTTCGACAGCGGCGGGTCGGCTAGCTCGCCCAGCTCCCGGAGGCTCACCTCAGGATGCTCGAGCCGAAGAGCCGCAAGGTCGCGAAGAGCAGGCGGCAGCGAGTCCAGGCCGCGCGTCGATTCCAATGTCCGAATCGCCTCCAGCTGCGACAGGGCGGCCTCGGCGGTCTTGTGAAGGTTCGCCGTCTCCGCGTTGACCAGCCTGTTCACCTGGTTGCGCATGCTCTTGATGATGCGCACGTCCTCGGTTCGCAGGAGCGCTCGATGCGCGCCGACAAGCGCCAGGAAGGTCACGATCGGCTCAGCGCCCTTGAGGTAGATCGCGTACGTGCCCCGTCTTTGCGTGATCCGCGCGGGGATGTCGAAGCGATTCATCACGATGGCGAGGTCCTCGGCCATCTGTTCGGACTCTGCCGTCAGCTCGAAGTGGAAGTCCCCTTGCGGATCGGCCACGAACCCGCCTCCGAGGAACGCGCCCCTGAGATACGCGATGGCGCAACACTCTCTCTTGACGAGTCTGGGGGCGATACCGTGCGCCAGGTTCAGCGAGTCGTCGAACACTCCGAGCTCGTTGAGCGCCTGCGGGAGCTTCGGTTGCGTGGGCACTGTGATGAGGTAGTTGTTCGCCTTGTGCAGCACCGACTTCCGGACCGTCAGCTCGGTCTTGAGCCCGTAGAGCTTGTGCAGCAGCTTGATGGTCTTGCGCGCGACCGGGGCCGTCTCGGTGGCTATCTCGATACGAAAGCGCTCGCTACCCGTGATGTGAAGCGTGCCCTCCACGCGCACGAGTGCGGCCAGTTCCGCCTTGGGGCAGCAGCTGCGCCGCGATTCGACGCGCGACAGCTCCTCTTTGACCTCGGCTGTGAACGACACGCTAGGCCACCCCCCGAAGCGCTGAGAGGAGCTTCTCCTGGGAGTGCCGTGTTGGATGCGCCTCGTCGACAAGGTCCGCCGAGACCACCTCCATGCCGAGGTCCGCGATGCGTGAGAGGACGCGTGCGTCGGCGCGAACCGGGTCGACCTCATCCGGCAAGCGGTACTTCTCGCTGTCGTGAACGATCACAACGTCGATGGCGTCACGCAGTCCGTGGCCGAGGAGCGCGTCGACGTGGTCCGCCGCGTCCATAGCCGACGTCTCCCCTCTCTGGTTCGCGACGTTGCACAAATAGACACGCCGGGCCTCGGATCCGCGCAGCGCCTCGGCGATACCTCGGACGAGGAAGTTCGGGATGAGGCTCGTGAACAGGCTGCCAGGCCCGACGATCACGACGTCCGCGCGGGACAGGGACTCCGAGGCCGGCGGGTAGGCCGCCGGATCCTCCGGCTCGGCGCACACGCGTGCGACCGGCGCCGAGCTGCGCGCTATGTTGGCCTGGCCCGACACCGGCCTCCCCCTCTTGTCCATCGCGTGCAGCACCACGTCCTCCAGTGTGGAAGGGTAGACGTGTCCGCGCGCTCCGAGCAGTCCCTCGGCGGCCGCAACGGCCTGCGGAAAGCCGCCCATGATGTCCGTGAGCGCCGCAAGGAAGAGGTTCCCGAGCGCGTGCCCCGCGAGTCCGTCCCCGTGCGGGAACCGGTACTGCAGCACCCTGCCGAGAAGCGAGCCTGGCTCAGCGAGGGCGACAAGGCAGTTCCTGGCGTCTCCGGGCGGCAGGATCCCGAGTTCACGGCGCAACAGACCCGACGATCCACCGTCGTCCGCCATCGTGACGACTGCGGACGTCTCCATCCCCAGATCGAGCAGGCATCGGAGGACCGTCGGCAGGCCGGTGCCGCCACCCACGGCGACGGCGCGACGAACGCCGCTCGTCACGAGCTCACCGCGTCCTTGCCGACGTCCCGGTGTTGAGCGATGACCTGGTAGCCGGCTCGCCTAAGGAACTCCGTTGTCTCCTCGGCGAGCACCACGCTGCGATGCATACCACCCGTGCACCCGAGCGCGATGGACAGATACGTCTTGCCCTCGGACAGGAATTGCGGCGCGAGCGAGCCGATCAGATCCAGCCAGCGCGAGAGGAACTCGGCGGTCTCGGGGCGGCTCATCACGAAGTCGCGCACGGGTTCGTCGAGCCCCGAGAGGTCGCGCAACTCGTCGATGTAGTAAGGATTCGGGAGGAACCGAACGTCCATGACGATATCCGCATCCAGCGGTATGCCGTACTTGAAGCCGAAGGACGAGACGGTCACGATCAGGGACTCCTTCAGGTTCTCGGCGAGAAACTCCCTGCGTATGCTGGTCCTCAGGTCCTGCGAGGACATGCTCGACGTATCGATCACCAGGTCCGCATGTCCGCGTATCTCGCACAGCTCCTTGCGCTCGGCCTCTATCGCTTCCTGGATGCCGCCCGCTTCATCGCTCAGCGGATGCCGGCGGCGGGTCGCCTTGAACCGGTGCAGGAGCGTCGCGTCATCGGCCTCGAGGAAAAGCAGGTGGTACACCACGCCCTGCTCTCGCAGCAGGTCGAGCTCGGCCATGAACTCGTCGAAGAAGGACATCGAGCGAACGTCACAGACCACGGCCACCCGGGAGATACGGCTACCGGGCAGGCTGGTGAGCGCGACGACCTGTCCGATGAAGGACGGCGGCAGGTTGTCGATGCAGAAGTACCCAAGGTCCTCGAACGTGTGAATCGCTTGGCTTCGGCCCGCGCCGGACATGCCGGTGATGACCACGAGTTCGGGTTGATGAGACGCCTCGGCCACGACACCTCCCGATGCGGTTCGCGTTGCGTAGACGCAGTATACCAGCGCTAGGAGGCGTTCCGTTCGGCCCGACGAACCACGAGCGCGAAGAGTAGAGCGGTTGCCGCCGCCGGAAGCACCCACAGTACCCTCTCCCCGCTGCGCGCCGCTAGTCCATGCCACATGACGAAGCACGTGAGCGCCCATGCCGCGACGGCCTGCGGCCCCTCACGCCTTATGGCCGCCCACGCGACCAGGTACGCACCGAGTGCGAGGGCCGCGACCCTGGACCATCCGGGCTCCGGCGCGCTCCAGCCGAAAGCGAGCACGACGGAGCTTATCCAGGTCACCCCGACGAGTACCGCCAGAGCGACCGCCCCGCTGGCGGCGAGCGGCCCGCCGATGAGTCGCCGAAGGGAATCGTCGCTGGCGTCGGCCCTGGCGCCCATCGCCAGCGTTGCTGCGGCCAGAACCACGACGGTGAGCACGGTCGCCCTTGGATCGGCGTCGAGCACGTCGAGTACCGCGACGCCCTCCAGAAGGAGCGCGCCCGCGGATGCGGCCGCAATCTGAGGAACGCCGCTGGCCCTCGTGACCAGAGCCCAGCATGCGGCCAGGCACGGGAGGGTCACGATGAGGTACTCCGACGCGACACCCACGGACGCGATCGAGGCTACGGTCGCGACCCCCGCGGCCCACCACGGCGCCCACGAGCCGAGATGCGCCCTCGGGGAGAACGCAGCTGGAGTGCAGGCAGCGAGTCCCAGCAGGGCCGTCGATACCGCCGCCGCCCTGGGGCCGTCGAGCATGTACGCAACCAACGCCAGCGCACCGGTCGCGGCGGCACCGGCGACCGCCGCGCGGCGCGGATCCTCCGCCAGCCGGGACGCCACCCCGGGTCCGCTACTCCCCATCGGAGCGCACACCGCCGCGGGTCTCGGCCAGAAACGCGGCCACGTCCTCGGCAACGTCGGCCGGAATGCCGGGAACCGCCGCGATCTCGGTCGCGGAGGCGGCGGCCAGTCGCTTGAGGGAACCGAACGTCTTCAGCAGCGCCTTCTTGCGCTTCGGGCCGATTCCGGGCAGGTGATCGAGCGCCGACGCCGTCATCGCCTTGCCGCGCGTCTCCCGGTGGTAGGTGATCGCGAAGCGATGCGCCTCATCGCGCACTCTCTTGACGAGGAAGAGCTCCGGGGAGCCTTGGGACAGAAGGAGCGGCGTGGCCGTTCCGGGCACGAAGAGCTCCTCCTCGCGCTTGGCCAGCGCAACGACCGGAATGCCATCCGCGCCCGACTCGCGCAGAGCCGCGACCGCCACGCCAAGCTGTGGTTTCCCGCCATCGACGATGACAAGGTCGGGAGTGCTCGCGAATCCGCCGTCCTCACGCCGGGCGAACCGTCTGCGCAACACCTCGCCGAGCATGAGGACGTCGTTCGCGTCTTGAGTCGCGGCGCGCACCCGGAACCGCCGGTACGACGCGGGCGACGGTCCGCCAGC
>JBBILP010000093.1:0-5506 GCA_037444885.1 Actinomycetota bacterium
ATCGGGTCATTCCTGCTATTCCACCGCGCCTGGACCACGGAGATGCACGTTGATGCCTAGTTTGAATGGTTCGCTACTGGTCTCCCCTCTGCCCGCGGCCTGGAGATGCAGATTCGCCTTCTTGCCTTCATCGGTCATGATGAGCCTGTAGTCACCTGTGACATTGAAGGAGCGGGTTTCACCAGGGGCAATGACGATCGGCAACCCGCTGGCTCTTGCGGTAGCGTACGGGGCTTGGCGCCATGCCCTCGGTGTCGTACGCATTAGTCGGAGCGCGTCAACCCGCACCGCCTCGGCGCTGCTAGCCGAGTTCTCGACCCTAACGCTGATCTCATAGGTACCCTCGTCCGGCGCATTCTCACAGAGGAACGAACTATCCCACGTCAAGGTGACGCCTGGGATGACCGTTTCGCTGCTCTGGCCTACCTGCCCACAGACTACATGAGGCGCAGCAAAGGCCGTCGCTGTCAGAAGCCCGAACAATGCCACCACTAGGAGTGGCATTACTCTTGTACGAGACATGATATCACCTCCTTTGTCGCGTTATCTTGGGCCGCCCAACATCTGGCGCCTCAGCGGCTGGTTGCGATTGCATCAAGGCAAAGGAAACCCCGAGTTCCACCACTGCGAGCGCGAGTTCGATAGGCTTACCCCTCCGTCCCGCTCCACTCTGACGCCGCGGCGGTTGGTGGGGAATCAAGCGTATGCCCTGGCCGGCTTCCCACACCTACAGGCGCTCCCTTGGGTGTACCTTCCGGTGTACCTTCAAGCGTTCCCGCTGGGCGACCCCCTTTCGGATTCCCCCACTTCGCGTTTTCCGTACCCGTACCGCTCGAATCGGGGCTGAACGGTTCTCGAAGAAGCGGGTACATAGACCTTGGAAACGGGAAGTCGGTGGAATCATGCCATCGGGGGATGAAATCGCCGTATGTGGGGTTGTCATCCGCCCCCACGAACACGTTGTCGACGTGCAGGGGCGGGAGATCAGCCTCACGTCGCGTGAGTTCGAGATAGTGATGAAGCTCGCGGAGCACCCCGGCTGGGTGTGGTCGGTGGAGCAGCTGTCGACGGACGACGAGGGTGGTGACTACTCTTCCGAGTCCGTCAGCGTCCTGGTGTCTCGCCTACGTCGCAAGCTCGCACGGGCCGGGGCGCTTGATGTCATCGAGACGGTACGAGGGTCCGGGTACCGGTTATGCATGGCGTCGAACGACGATGCGGAATCGCCTCCCAGGACTCCGGGCTCGGCGAGATCGCTCCGCGACGCCTTCTGGCACTTGCAGGAGGCCGCGCTCGATGTGGAGCACTCGGGCACTGAGCAGCAGCGTCGGGCTGCGATAGAAGCGCTCGAGCATGCACGGCGCGCGATCTACGCGGCGCTTGCCGAGGTGCGCGAGTCGGAGCCCACTGGCTCGCAAGGCGACTGAGGCGCCCGGGTCGTGCCCGGACAGATCGCGGGCTGTGCGAAGCGCACAGCGGATGATACCCTCGCCCATGCCACACTGCGAGCACGCCTATCTCAACCGCCAGGTCGTTCGGAGTGACGAAGCGTCGATATCGTCCTTCGATGTCGGACTGCTGCGCGGCTACGCAGTGTTCGCCCTTCTGCAGACCATCGGCGGCACGCAGTTCATGTTCGCCGAGGATCTGCAGAGGT
Source organism: Actinomycetota bacterium (assembly GCA_037444885.1). Lineage (GTDB taxonomy): Bacteria > Actinomycetota > Coriobacteriia > Anaerosomatales > JBBILP01 > JBBILP01. The sequence goes on from JBBILP010000093.1 coordinate 1,658, forward strand.
TTCGCGAATCAGCAGGCCTGCTTGGGCTCGAGGTGCCGGTCGACGACATCGAGATAGCGGCGATCGTGGCCGAGCTTCTCGACAGGAACAGTCGCGAAGAGGCGACGGTTCGGTTCGTGCTCACCGCCGGGTGACCCCCGCCGGGAACGAACGTGCGCGCGCTCGCGACGACGCGTCCCGTGGCGTACACTGCTGAGTGCTCCGACCGATCGGAGGCTACCCCTGCCCAACTCATACCCATCCGGGTTCTTCGAGAGCGTCGTGGAGTGCGCCGGCGAGGGGATTCTCATAGCCAGGACGGGCGATCGGACCTTCTGCTTCGCCAACGACGCCATCTGCCAGCTCCTCGGCTACTCGCGCGAGGAACTCCTGAAACTCGGTGTCGGGGACATCCACCCTCCCGAAGAAGTAGCTCGAGTTGTCGCCGAGTTCGAGGCGCAGGCCCGAGGAGAGCGTGTCCTTGCCGCCGAGCTGCCCGTACTTCGCAAGAACGGCGAAGTGCTCCTTGTCGACATACGCTCGCGGCCGATCAGGGTCGGCGACGAGGAGTTCATGATCGGCATGTTCGCCGACGTGACAGAGCGGGTGGAGGCCAGGGCGGCCCTGGCCGAGAGCGAGGCCCGCTACGCCGGGCTCTTCGAGCACATGCTGAGCGCCTGCTGCCTGTGTCGCCTGGAGCGCGGCCGAGAAGGGGCGAGCGACTTTCGGGTGGTGTCCGCCAACGACGCGCTCGCCAGGTACCTGGGTTCGCCACGCTCAGAGATCGAGGGCCGCAGCGGTCTTGCCGTCCTCCCTGACATCGCGGCGGATGATCGCCGATGGCTGGAGCTATTCGCCCACGCGGTCGACAAGCACAGACCCTTGCAGATAGAAAGCCCGAGCGCCGACCGCGAACGGTGGCTGGAGTACTCCATCTTCGGGACCTCCGACGACGAGTTCGTGATCGCGTTCGCCGATATCACGGAGCGAAAGGCGGGCGAGCAGCGGCTCATCGGGTCGAAGGAAGAACTCGAGCGTATCGTGAAGGAGCGCACGGAGGAGCTCAGGGAGGCCAACGAGGAGCTGCACGAAGCGAGCAGGGCGAAGAGCGACTTCCTCGCGAGAATGAGTCATGAACTCAGGACGCCGCTCAACTCGATCATCGGATTCACGGGAGTCCTGCAAAGCGAGCTCGCGGGACCATTGACCGAGGAGCAGCGCAAGCAGCTGAAGATGGTGCGCGCATCCTCCGACCACCTCCTCGAACTCGTTAACGACGTGCTGGACCTCGCGAAGATCGAGGCGGGTCGACTGGAGATCCACGCGCAGAAGACCCGTCTCGACGAAGCGCTTACCCAGCCCGTGGAGATGCTTACGGCGATAGCGAAGGGAAAGGGTCTCGACCTCACTCTGGAGGTCGACAAGCCCTCGCAGGTCGTGTTCGTGGACCGCAGGACCCTCAACCAGATCCTGATGAACCTATTGAGCAACGCGGTGAAGTTCACCGTCTCGGGGAGCGTGAGTGTCACGACGGAGGTTCTTGAGACCGAGGTGGAGATATCGATTGCCGACACCGGCATAGGAATCGCGCCCGATCGGCTGCGGTCGGTGTTCGAGGAGTTCACAACCAGCCCTGTGCGACGAGACATAGCCGAGGGTACGGGACTCGGCCTGGCGATCGTGAGCCGACTGGTGGCGGCACTCGGAGGTTCGGTAACCGTGGCATCGGAGCTCGGCGAGGGCTCCACGTTCTCATTCACCATCCCGATAAACGGGACCGACCGGGTCAGCTCATCGGAGGACGCTGGTCGAACATAGTGAGTTCCGCCACGTACTGAGGAGCGGCGTCCAGGTCCGCAAGGGCCGGCACGAGTGAGCCGACGATCGCCACCACCGTTATGGCGACTCCGATGCCCACGAACGTCGCCTCCGGACCGAGGCTTTGGGCTACCGGACCTGCTATCACGTATCCGATCGGGCCGCCGGCGTACTCGGCCGCAAGCACTACGCCCAGGACTCGGCCTCGCTTCGCGGGAGGCGTACGCGTCTGCATGGCCAGATTCAGCAGCGGAGTGACCGGTCCCCAGAAGAACCCCGCGACAATCGCGAAGGCGACGAGCGTGCCGTAGCTCGGCGCAAGTGACATGCCGAGGATGGACAGCGAAGCGAGAACCATCGCGGCAGAGAACACCCGGCGCTTGCGCAGCTTGTGCGCGAGCGCGCCGTAGAGCAGTGCTCCGGCTATCGCGCCGGCGGACATGGCCGTGAGGACCCCTCCGAGCAGAAGCGGCTCACCGCGGCGCTCGAAGATCACGGGGAGCACCACGCCTTCGACCGGCATGTAGACGGCGATGAGCGCAGTGACGAGAACGGTCATCGTCAGCAGGAGCCTATCGCGCCGCACGACGGCGAGCCCCTCGCTGACTCCACGAAGGAGCCCTGATGGGCGCTCCGTTTCCTGCGGTCTCCCGGTGCCGGGGGCTCTGATCAGCGCGACGATGATAGCCGAGGCCGCGAATCCCCCCGCGGTCAGCCACAGGGACCCAGCCGCGCCCACCGTCGCGATGAGCAAGCCGCCCAATCCCGGACCCGCCATGTAGGCGATGCCCCAGACCGCTTCGTGCACCGAGTTCACGCGCTCCAGCTTCCAGCCGGCGGCGGCAGTCGCGTCGGGAAGCATCGCTTCGCGCGCGGTCGCTCCCGCGGGATCGAACACGGATCCTATTGCCGCGAAGAGCGCAATCAACGTGAGGTCCAGCCCGATCCATGAATCCACGAGCGGAATCGCCATGACGGACACGGCCGAGAGCACGTCGGCGATCACCGATGCCCTTCGGCGGCCGAGCATGTCTACGGCGGCGCCCGAGAACAGCGCCGAGAACAGGAGTGGCAGCGCTGTCGCAGCGCCGACGATCGCAGCGGCGGTGGGTCGACCGGTGCGTTCGAGCACCAGCCAAGGAATGGCCACGGCCGCGACCGCGTTACCCGTGCCCGAGAGAAAGACCGCCGTCTCTAGGAGCACGAACGAGGACTTGCCACGTCCCTGCTCTCTAGCGGCCTGACGCTGAATGGACCGGCCCTCCGTGTCGATGTCCAGGTGGTAGCCCCTCGGCGATCTGTCCTCGGACGGTTCTGTCGCGATCCGGTATCGCGAGACCCACCACGATTATATGGGACGCCGTGAGAGGACCCTCGCCTTGAGTCGTCCGTTGGACACGTTCACGCGTACGGATGCCGAAGTGGAGGAGTTGCCCGCGGCGTCATGGGCAACCGCGGTGAGGGTGTGCTGCCCGTCTTGCACGCTGCGGGTGTCCCATGCGAGCCTGAACGGCGCCGTCGAATCGGTACCCACGAGCACGCCGTTCACCATCAGCTCCACGAGAACGACTCCCACGTCATCCCGCGCGTCCACCATGATCGCGAGCTTGCGCCGGACGGTCTTCCCGTCCCACGGACTGACGATGGCAGCCGTAGGCGGGGTGGTGTCGAGTGTCGGCGCGGGTTCCGGCGACGGGGGCGAGGGTGTCGCAGGCAAGGACGCCAGGGCGCGGGCGACATCGATCAGCCCGTCGCCGGAGAGCGGATCCCAACCGACATCGAGGACGTCGCTTGCCGTCGATTGGATCGCCTGCACGGTCTGTGTCGCACTCAGGCCGGGAACCGCTCCGCGCGCCAACGCCGCCAATCCCGCTACGAAGGGCGCGGCGGCCGAGGTCCCGCTGAAGTACCCGTAGCCGCCCCGCCTGGTCGTGTACACGTTGACGCCCGGGGCCACCAGGTCGACGTGGGGGCCGTAGTTCGAGAACGCGGCCTTGCCCGTGCCGTCCCACGCGCCCACTGCGATGACTTCGGGATACGCGGCAGGGTATA
>JBBILP010000094.1:0-5487 GCA_037444885.1 Actinomycetota bacterium
CGAGTGAATCTGCGGGCGATGGAGCTACTGGACGCCGCCAACACGGATACGTACGGGCATCCCGAGCCCACCGAGGTGTCGCTGGGGCGCCGCGCGGGCAAGGCGATCCTCGTGTCCGGGCACGACCTCGCGGACCTTGCGGCCCTGCTCGAGCAGACCGCGGGCACGGGAATCCGTGTATACACGCACGGAGAGATGCTCCCGGCGCACGCGTACCCCGCTCTTCGGAAGCACTCGCACCTGGTCGGTCACTACGGAACGGCGTGGCAGAACCAGAGGGAGGAGTTCGCCGAATTCCCCGGTGCGATTCTCATGACGACCAACTGCCTCATGCCGCCGACGGAGTCCTACAGCGATCGGGTGTTCACCGCAGGGCCGGTCAACTTCCCAGACCTCCCTCATGTCGACAGAACCGACTTCTCGGCGGTCGTCGCAAAGGCCGGCGAGCTGCCGGGGTTCGTTACCGATGAGGTGCGGGATACCGTCCTGGTGGGCTTCGCCCGCAATGCGGTCCTGGGCGTCGCGCCGCAGGTGATAGACGCGGTCAAGCAGGGAGCGATCCGCCACTTCTTCCTGGTCGGTGGTTGTGATGGGGCGCGGCCAGGGCGCAACTACTACACGGAGTTCGTCGAGAAGGCGCCCTCGGACACCGTGGTTCTCACACTCGCTTGCGGGAAGTTCCGCTTCTTCGACAAGAAGCTCGGCGAAATCGGTGGAATTCCGCGCCTGCTGGACGTGGGCCAGTGCAACGACGCCTACAGCGCGATCCAGATCGCGCTGGCGTTGGCCGACGCGTTCGACCTGGAGGTGAACGACCTCCCCTTGAGTCTCGTTCTGTCCTGGTACGAGCAGAAGGCGGTGGCCATCTTGCTGACCCTTCTGCACCTCGGCATCAAGAACATCCGACTGGGACCCAGCCTGCCCGCCTTCGTCACCCCTGGCGTGTTGCAGGTGCTCGTGGACACGTTCGGCATCCGGCCGATAGGCGCGAGCGCGCAGGAAGACATCGACGAGATCCTCGGAGCGGTGCAGCAGACGGTCTGAGATGAGCGACGCACAGGAAACCGGAGTACTGACCGACGTCGACGAGGGCGCGCCCCCTCGTCGAGGTCGCGGCTGCCTACGCAGGCTCGCCGTCGGCTCGATGGTGACCTTCATCCTCCTCGCGTTGGCAGGAGTTGTGCTATACAGTTTCGGTTCCATGGAGCGGCCCTCGGCGGAAGTTCGCGCGGAGTTCGACGGACTTGTGGCGGCTGGAGTCGCGGTACCGCTTCAGGGGCGTTTCACAATACCTATCCCGGGATGCCGCTGTCACAGCGACGACCCGGTGCTGCAGCTGGAGCACTCTCGCATACGGATACGCGAGTGCAAAGGGTGCCACGGCAGCGTCGGTCCGCAGTAGCGCGCAGGTCATCCCTCATCGCGGGCCCCTCGCCCCCTCCCCCCTCGGCGTTGGGGCCCGCGACCCACATCCAGCCCCTTGCGCCCTCATCCCGTGCGGCACCAGCATGTGCGTCGCGTACCTCGTGCGTGAAGTATCATTGCCCTAGGGCGCGAAGTCGCGGCCGAGGTCGCGGCCTACGCTTTCCGTTCGAGTCGGTTTGCGGGAAGGGATGCGCATGTCCGTAGCTGAGGGACACCTCCGTGAGCTGGCCGAGACCATCGGTCCGCGGCCAGCGACCACGGATGCCGAGGCCAGGGCCGCCGATTACCTCGAGGAAACCTTCTTGCGCCGAGGACTCGAGGTCGAGCGACAGGAGTTCGATTGCCCGAGGACTTACTCCTGGACATACGTCGTGTATCACCTGCTCACGCTTGCCGGCGCGATAGCCTCCGGCTTCGGGCCGCTCAGATGGCCGGCCGCCGCAGTGGCGGCGATTTCGGCTGGGCTCATGTGGAGCGATCTGGACACCCGCTGGGGGCTGTCGGCCATCATGCCGAAGGGTCCTAGCCAGAACATCATCGCTCGCAGGGTGCCGAAGCTCCGTCGTGGCGAAACGAGTCGGTGCGTCGTGATCGTCGCTCACTACGACTCCGCCAGGGCCTCGTTGGCGTTCTCGCCAGCGCTGGTGAAGCGGTTCGAGACGACATTCGGCCTCATGAAGTGGTGCACCTTCCTTGTCGTTCCACTCACACTGCTCTCAGCGCTGCCGTGGGCGGGTTCCATGCAGCCATGGCTTTGGTATGCGACGCTCGCGGCTTCGGCGTATCTGGTCGTGCCACTGCTCATAAACGCGCACCGGGAGATCTTCATGTCGCCCGTGAGCGGCGCGAACGACAACGCCTCAGGGGTCGCCGCGATGCTGACGGCCATGGAGAGGATCGTCCCCGAGCCCGAGGAAGGATACGTGCCTGCCGCGCGTCCCGTCCGACACACCGCGGAGGAGGCGATCGAGGCCGACGTCATTCCCGAGGGCGCGCTTCTGTCGTATGCGCCTGCGGAGACGCCACAGGAACCGCTGGTCGACCTCGGGGACGAATTCTCGTGGGGCGAACTGCCGCGCCACGCGCAGGACCAGGAGCGATTCGACCTCGATGAAGACGGCGAGTCTGACTGGGGCAGCGCGTGGGACTCCGAGGACGACGAGCCTGCTGGCGCAGCCGTCAGTCCGAGCGAGGGCGACACCGGCGGCGGGGATGATTCGGAAGTGCGCCGCTGGCTCGGGCTCAGGAAGGGCTTCGACGCGCGCGAAGAAGGCCGAAAGATCGGCTCGTGGGACCAGTTCGGGGACGGGGACGACGACTGGGGGGACAAGGCGGGTGCGGCCGCGCATGACGTGCGGGACGATGACTTCGCCGCGGTGGAGGCCGCGCGGATCCGGAGGCGAGTCAGCGAGGGCACGGACCACTCGCTGGCCGACAAGGAGATATGGTTCGTCGCCACAGGCGCGGAAGAAGTCGGCACATGGGGAATGAAGGCCCTTCTGGACGCCTACGGAACGCAGCTAAGGGGCGCTTTCATCCTCAACCTCGACAACGTCGGGGCGGGTGCGCTGCACTGGGTCACCTCCGAGGGCATGGCGCGGCGGTACTCGAGCGACCGGCGGGTATCGAGCGTGATCAAGCGCATAGTGCGAGAAGACGAACTGCCCGTGCGCTCTCGGCCGTATCGAGGGCTGTCCACGGACGCAACACCGGCGCTCGCGCGAGGCTACAAGGCCCTGTCGCTCATGGCGTTCGACATCAACGGCCGGTTGCCCCATTGGCACTGGCATACGGACACAGTGGAGAACGCGTCGATCGAGACGATCGAGACTGCGGCCGACCTGGTCGTCAAGTTCGTGCGCGACGCATGAGATCCGCTGCCGGCTTCGCGTAGAACGACAGCGCGGCGCCGAGCGTAGACAGCGTTGCGGAGGCCCAGAACACGGGCAGCATGAGCGTCGAACGCTGAAGCGCGACCACGACGATCGCGAACAGGACGAAGCCGAGGTGGAGCAAGCCGGACCCGGTCTTCGTGAGGCGCCCCTCGGTCAGGTACGACGGTGCCCGCGTGCCGGCGATCGTGAGCACCACTACGGCCACCTGGATGAGCGCCGCGAGGGCGAGGAACGCCGTGAGACCCGCCGCCGCGTCCCGGCTCACCACCGCTACCACCACTCCCGTTGCCAGCATGAACGCCGAGGCATAGGCGAGCGCTCTTAGTTGCAGCAGGCGCTTGGGCACGCACAGCCCCATGACGACCACGAGGGCGACCACTTGGGGCGCGGCGATGGCGTTCATGAGCGCGATGAAGCCCGGTTGCCCAACCTGTTCCCATCCCGGGATCGAGCGGTATGCCCACCACGAGTACAGCGTTCCGAGGAATGACTGGACCCCGAGTGACGCCAGAAGCGCGACCGTTGCCAGCATGAGCCCGAAGTCCCAGCCGATTCTTTGAGGTGTCGTTGGCTCTTCCACATGCATCCTTACGCGTAGGAGTGGGCGCCGGGGACGATGTACGTCGTGACGTACGTGAGCACCAGCACAAGGAACGAAAGCAGACTCAGCGCCAGCACAAGCCGCCACATCCCCTTGCGTCGGAGATACAGCCGTCCGTGCAGGTAGGCGGTGTAGAGCAGCCACATCATGATCGACATGTTCACCTTGCCCGACCACCACCACGACTCGCCGCTCCAAGCCAGGATCGCCCACGGGAAGCCAAGTAGCATCCCGAACGTGAGCGGCAGGTAGCCGAGCCGCGCCCACCTGTACGCGGTCGTTTCGTATGCCGAGTAGCGAGTCAGCCAGGTGCGGACCGTGGCGACGAACGAGACGGCGAAAGCCCCATAGGACAAGAAGAGCAGGGGCGGGTGCACCCACATGTACCACGTGTTGTAGTAGAACTGCCTGGCGCCCTCCATGCCCTGGAACGCTGCCTGCGCGGCCGCTGGCGAGGCGCGCATCGCCGTCAGGTACCCCGTGTACTGGCCGAGGAATCCTGGCAGTGGCTCGGTGAACGGTCTGCCCTGGAAGGCGGCGCCCAAGACGAGGATCGCCACACCCACGCAAAGGCCGGGATGCAGTTCCTCGGCGTGTCGTTTGAGCACCGCCGCGAGCGCCGCGAGCACCAATGCCCACACGAAGAGCTTCTCCGATTCCACCCACAGCGGCACGGCCACTCGGCCCGTAATCGACTGCGTGGCCGGATCGACGACCACGGCGACCTGGTAGAGCCGCCAGTGGAAGGCGACGAGGGCGGCCTCTCCGAGGGCGAGCAGCAGCGCCATGGCGGCCAGCGCGCGTCGGCGATGCGGGGCGAGTCGGGGCGCGAGCCCGACAGCCGCTAGCGCCAGCGCAGCGACAACCAGGACGATCTCGTAGGGGACGCCAATCAAACCGAGTAGGCGGACGGCCTCCGCTAGCGCCGTATGGGCGTCGGCCAGCTGCTGCATTCGTTCTCCAGGTCGGCAGGCAACAGTATAGTCCAGAGCCCGTCGGGTGGTCTCGTCAGTCAGTCGGCCCGGACCACTTCACGCCGGATGGTCGGTCGGTTTGCGGGCACGCATCGGCGGGCTATACACTTCACATCACCCGTCCGACAGTCGGTTCGGGATGTCATCCGAGGACGCACTCGCGATCACTGTCCGCACTCACGCTTGAGGGGAGGAGGCTGAGTCCAAGCCGCCTGGCGAAGCGTCTCGCGCGCAAAGCCATGGTCACCTGGCGCGAGCAGCCCACCCAGCACGACATCGAGGCTCTTCAGGCGAACATACGCCGAGTAGGGCTGGTCATCCGGGTGCGCTGGTCGCTTGTGGCGGCCCTGGCCGCCTTTTCGGTGATCGGGGCCTACGCGTACACGTTCTCCACACCACCCTCGTTCCTGATGAGCGTGATGCGCGTGCCGGCCGGGGCTCTCGTCCTGGTGCTCCTGTACAACACCTACTACACGATCACATACAGGCGTCTCGGCAACATCGCGTTCTTCAACCACGCACAGCTGCTTCTCGATGCGGCGGTAGTCACCGTGCTCGTCTACTACAGCGGCGGCATCTATTCGTGGTTCTC
>JBBILP010000095.1:0-5381 GCA_037444885.1 Actinomycetota bacterium
TTCCAGGTACGAGGTCCGCGAGTCGGAGATGGTCTGGCCCTCGGCGATGACCGCGGTACCCGAAAAGGACGTCAGGACGCTGAGCGCGCCACCGACGATCACCGTAAGAAGCCCAGCGTGCAAGACGATCGAGCCCCAGAAGCCCGAGCCGCCTTTGACGGCAAGAAGGCCCTCCTCTTCAATCGTCCGAACGCGCCATCCCTGCGCCGTTAGGGCGTCGGCGGCGGCGGTGAGGAGGGACGCGACGTCGGCGTCATGCCGCCACACCGAGCGCTTGGCCCTCCCCGCGCCGGGAATCGGCCAGTGTCGGTAGCGTCGGCGCAGGCGCAGGTACGTGCAGAGCGCGACGTTCGCGGCCAGTAGCGCGGCGACCGCCGCGATCATCCAGCCGCCGAACACCGAGTTCAGGCCTATCGCCTCCGCGACGGCCGCAGCCACGGGGGCGGAGCGAGTGAAGTCCGCGTACAGCTCCGGCGCCATGTAGGTCTTCTGCGGCACCAGCACGTTGAGGATGGACATCAGCATCAACGCCGCCATCAACCACGCGGCCAGAACCGGAGATGCGAGGCGGTCCGTCAGACTCCGGCGACTCACCGCTCTCCCTCCAGCAACTCGGCGCGCTCGACGACGAGGCGGTCGCCGACGCGCACGAGCGTGTAGCGCAGCGTCATTCCCTTGCGCTCGACCTCGCCTTTCGCCGAGCCGTCGACCCTGTCCCTTTCCTGATACCTCCACACCTCTCGCACTGTGACGGAGTAGCCTTCTCCCTCCCGCTCGAATGACACCACCTCCAGGGAGAGGATGCTTGATTCCAGCCGAGTCCCCTCGGCCCAAAGAAGCGTCACGTAGTTCGCGACCCTCTGCTTCTCGGCCGGGGTCGTCACGCTCGACATGAGTTCGGGATCGAGCCCGGAAGTGGCGCGCGCGAGGGCCACGTTGTAGGCGGCGATGGCCTCTCTCGCCGAGTCCCGTTCGAGGACCTTCGGGGCGATCACAACGGCGAGCGCCACGACAAGCGCGACGACGACTCCCGCGACCCAGGCCCACCTTCGGCGGGTCACTGCGTCTCACCTGGCAGTTCCCACAGCTCCACGTTCCACAAGTCCCCGGCGGGGTACGGTCCGGGCGCGTAGCCTTTGAGCGACCCGAGCGTCGCGACCGGGCGCTGCTCGTAGCGCTCGAACATGGCGAGGCCAAGAGCGTCGATGCGCTCGGCTATGCGTCGACCGATACGATACCGAGCCGCCGGATCGTACTCGAGACGCGCAGCCGCGTTCAGCTCGCGCAACACCTCGTCATCGGAATGGGTGACGGCGATGCCGAACGGGTTGTCGGGTCCTGGGGTGTTGGCCGGATCGAAGATGCCGAGCGCTCCCGGCTCCAACTCGGACGGGAACGCCCCGTAGGAGAACTCCCGGCGCTGCGACGTAAGCCGGCCTCCCTGGACCCACGACAGGTAGTAGAAAGGCGTCTGCAGACGTCGCCCGGAGCCGATAGATGCGCGCTTCCATGCCGAGGTGACGGTGTCCACGTACTCGAACGAGACCTCGTCTCGTCGCTCGCGCCGCGCGGCCTCGAAGGCCACGGCCAGATCGACGCCTCCCTTGGCGTACCTGCCCAACTTCGGGTCGACGCGCCATCCGTCTCGGCCAAGGATGCGTCCCGCCTCGGCTGGCGAGTCACTCACGCGCTCGATGGAGGATGCGTGCGCTCCCCCTCGGGGAGGGAAGGGGTCGACCGAGCGCGCCACGGCCTCCGAGGTCACGATGGACCTCGCCAGCTCCAGTCTCGGATACGCGGCGAGTATCGCCTTTCGAACGGCGACTTCGCCGAGGAACGGCGCCCGGGTATCGAAGAGGGCGCCGATCCACCGACCGGTGTCGCGCCACTCGAGTTCGCCAACCCTGTCGCGTCGGACGGCCGCCGCCCCCTCGGCGTCCGGCCAGACCCACAGCGTCGGTACCTGACCGCCCTGGAATGCCGAGAGGGCACGCTCGTTCGCGGCGAACAGCACGTCGATGCGGTCGATCCGGGGAGGCTGACCGGGGGACGCGTCGTGGCCGATCAGCTGCCATGACACGTTATCGTTCCACCTCGCGAGACGGTACGGCCCGCACCCAACGGGATTCGACCAGAGGCGCGCGTTCGCGCTCATACTTGCGCTCTTCAGCAGATGCCCTGGCAGCACCCACGGGAAGAACGACACCGGACCCGGCCCGAACGGCTCCGACAGCCGAACGCGTACTGTCTGTCCGTCCGCTGTCACCTCGCGAATCAGCGAGAATCCTGGAAACGGGAGCGGCCGCGGCGCAAGCGGCGTTTCGCGCAGGTGCTCCCAGGTCGCGACGACGTCCGCCCCGACGACTGGTCGCGCGTCGTGCCAACGCACGCCGTCGCGCAGTCTGTAGGTGACGGTCAGCCCGTCCTTCGACACGCCGCCGTTGGCGCGAGTAGGGATCGCCTCCACCAGCTCCGGAAATGCCACTCCGCTAGCGTCTCGAGATACGAGACCCGCGTACACCAGCTGCATGAGATCGCGCTCCACCATGTCGCGCGCATCGTAGGGATTCCCGGACACGGGCTCTCGGGGGAAGACGATCTGGACCTCGGCCGGATCGACGACCTCCGGCGCGCTCGCGTCCGGTGCCTCCGTCGACCATCGCTGTTCGATGACGCGCACGCCGCGAGCGCTCTCGGCGAGGCTGACGAAGCCGCCGTCCACCGGGAACACCGATGGCGCCCAAGACGTCGCGTAGCTGGGCGCGAACACGCGGACACGCGACTTCGTGCCGCGGCGTTCGACCATCCAGATATCCGAGGACGTGCCCGCCGCATCTCCAAGCGTCTCCTGACCGACGGCGTCGGTGACCTGCGGAGGCGGCGACTCTGCGTACACCCTTCCCTCCGAGTCCGCGCCGAAGGGCCGCGCGCCGGACGGCAGGGCGTACTTCGCGACTTCTCGGCCGCCCGCGTCTATCGCGACGACCTTGAAGCGGACGGTCATCTCCGCGCCCTCGATCACCGAGGAGGCGACGTACCGGTTGCCGTCAGCGCCCCAGAAGGCGCCATCCAGTCCGGGAGCCGTCGTCGCTTCGAGCGAGGCGCCGACCGCCACGGGAAGCAGCGCTCCCGAGTACACCGTCGCGCTCGTCTTGGGGTCGGTCAGCCACTCCTCGGCATGCGCATAGACCTCCCCGTTCGGTCTGAGCGAGAGCGAGCGAGCGAGAAACCGCGTCGGCAGGGGATATCGTCGCAGCTCCTTGCCTTGCATGTCGTAGCGAACGACCTCTTCGCGCTCTTGCTCGCCGAGCGCCTCGACAACCCAGAGATCGTTCTGGAGACCGGGCGTGAACATGGTCGAGCCTGGCGCTGTGTGGAAGACGCTGAGCGCTCGACCTTTGGCGTCCATGACGCGTACGCGGGCGCGCGGGCGATCGCCGACCGGGTGGTCGACCACCCAGATGCGGCCCTTTGCGTCCGGGACGACGACCTCCAGCGTCATCGGGGCGCCGGCTTCCGTGTCCGGGCGCAGGGCCACTCCGCGCGCACCGTCGCCGTAGGGCAGCACGAACAGCTCCTTCGCAATGGCCTCGACTCCGAAGCGGAACGGCTCCGCATCGTGTACCGCCGATTCCTGCGGTGCCTGAGCTCGGCGGTTGGCAAGGAACGTGGCGGCTGGGGCGGCCAGTACGACGACGGCGACGGCGAGAGCCCATGCGGCGAATCGCAACCGGCGAGCGAGTACCTCTTTGTTCCCTCGCGAGCGTGACATCAGCGCGCGACGCTCCTCACTGGGCTTTCAGCACCGTGATGTCGAAGTGGTGGTATGTACCGGCGTAGATGCTCCACACCCAGAACGTCGCTACGAGAAGCGGCAGCACGCACAGGGCGGCGATATGGAAAGCGCGCCCCTTCCAGTCGAACAGCAGCCTGGCGTGGATGACGCTTCCGTACGCAAGCCAGGTAGCCGCCGTCAGGGTCTCGACGACCTCCCACCTGTACCAGTCGGCGAAGAGCATGAACGAGTAGATCGCGCCTACCGCCATCATGAGCGTGAGGAACGCGAACCCGAGTCCGAGTCCCCGAAACGCGACGTCGTCGGCGTGCGAATCGCCACCGTCGCGGGAGAGCAGGCGCTGCGCCGAGACCATCGACACCAGCAGCAACGCCGCGTACGCCACCCAAGCGAAAGCCGCGTGCACGTCCACCAACAGATTGCGCTCCGAGATGGTGAGCGGGAACGGCTCGCGGTTGAAGAACGCGCCGTAGACAAGCGTGAGCGGCGCCCATGCCAGAAGGAGCCGTATCGCGCCTGGACGGATTCGATCTCCTAGGCGACGGTCCGCGATCAGCGCGCACGCGGCAATGAACCAGGCCGAGGCGAGTGCGTTCTCAAACGTCCCGAACAGGGGCGGGTGCCCGCTTACCACCCAGCGAACGGCGATCGCCAGCGTGAGCGCGCCAAGGCCGGTCGCGGCCAGGAGCCTCCAGCGCCCCGCGAAGACTCGGTGCCACCCAGACGCCACGGCAGCCGCGAAGAGGCCTGCCGCGATCCAGTACGCGACGATCTGTGATCCGGCCACGAGCTCGCTCACGAGATCCCCAGTTCCCTCGCGACCGCGTCCCCGACCCGGCGCCCGCCGTACACGTCAGTCCAGACGGCCAGCGTGCATCCACCATCCGCAGCCGCCACCGTCGCCTCCCACCGCGGGAACAGCAAGCGACCTGCTAGACCTCCCGCGCCGAGCAGAACCCCCAGGAGGGCGATCGGAGTTGCCCCGTTCCGCCACACCCTGAAGCGCCCCCAGTGCGTTACCGCTCCTATCACGACATCGCCGCCCGGAAGCGAGACGCGTCCGCCCGGACGCACCAGCGCGCGATCGACCACCCTGCGCTCTTCGCCGTTGCTCAACAGACGAGTGACGCTCACGAGCACGCGTGGGTCGGCGAGGTTGAATGACCGGACTCCTGGTGCTCCGTCTCTGTCGACGTAGTCGCCGTAGACCGTGACGTCGAATCGGTACGAATCGCTTACGCCCGGGCTTGGATCCGCCAGTTCGAAGGAATCCTCCTGCCCCGAGGGGAAGGCCTTGAGTTTGAAGACGCTCGTCGAGGGGGCCGACGTCTCGAGTTCACTGCGGACCTCCAGCGCGTATCCGAAGTCCTTCAGCAAGAGAGCCGTCGTCGGCGACACTATCCAAGGATCGCTGACTCGCACGAGCCTTCGGCTGCCTTCGTCCGGCGCCAGCTCGGCCTCGAGCTTGGTGAAAAGGAGGATGTCTTCGTGAAACTCGGGCGTCACACGTCTGACCGCGAAGGCGAGCGGGGGGTACGTCGTGGGCGTCCCGATGACGCTCGCGTACTCCTCCGGAAGGCCGCCG
>JBBILP010000096.1:0-5362 GCA_037444885.1 Actinomycetota bacterium
GACCAGCTCATCGAGAGAGAGCAGCTCGCCGTGCGTGACCTCACTCTTGCCGAGGCGCGTCATGCGGTTGCGCGTGCTCTCCAAGCCGAGCACCAAGTGGCCCTTGATGCTTTCCTTCGCTCGATGCAGCTCGTCGGCGGTTACGCCGTTCTCGAGCACCTTGTCCACCTCCGCCTGGATGAGTCTGATGACCTGCTCGGCGTTGGCCGGGCGGGTTCCCGCGTACACGGTGAACTGCCCGGTGTCCTCGTAGAGAGCATGATACGAGTACACCGCGTACGCGAGGCCCTTCTTCTCACGTATCTCCTGGAAGAGACGCGACGACATCCCGCCGCCAAGAATCGAGTCGAGCACGGAGAGGATGAAGCGGTCCTCATGCCGAGCGCAAAGCCCGCTCACGCCGAAGCAGACGTGCGTCTGCTCGGTATCCTTTTCGAGCGCGGTGATCCGCGCGTCGCGGACGACATGCACGCGAGCGCGCACATCGCGGTCGCCCTCGGGGAGGCGCAGATGCTCGCGCACGAGCGCGACGAGCGCCGAGTGATCGACGTTGCCCGCTGCCGCGACGACGGTGTTGCCGCCTCGGTAGTGGCGTCCCCGGAAGTCGGCGGATACCTCGCGCCGGAAGCCCCCGACAGAGTCCCTGCGTCCCAGCACGGGCTTCCCGATGGGGTGGTCCGGCCACAGAGTCTGCGCGAACAGCTCGTGGATGCGGTCGTCGGGCGTGTCCTCCATCCGCGCGATCTCCTCGATGACGACCTCCCTTTCCGAGAGGATCGCGTCCTCGGCGAGCAGGGACTCGCACACCATCTCGGAGAGCACTTCGATGGATGTCGGCACGTGCTCGTCGAGCACGCGAGAGTAGTAGCAGGTGTACTCCTTGGAAGTGAACGCGTTGAGCTCGCCGCCCAGGCGGTCGAATGTCTCCGAGATCTCGGCCGCGGTGCGCGTCGGCGTGCCTTTGAACATCATGTGCTCGAGGAAGTGGGACATGCCCGCTTCGCCGTCGGCCTCGTCGCGGCTCCCGACGGAGAACCAGATTCCGATGGCGACCGAGCGCACGCTGTCCATCGTCTCGGAGAGCACGGTCACGCCATTCTCGAGCACTGTCTTGTCGTAGAACATCCATCCCCTATCAGCGATTTCGGCCGAGATAGCCGAGAACAGTACGCCAATGATAACCGTTCGGTCGGCTGCGGGTATGGCCGAAAGCAAGAGGCCGGTGCTGTTCACACCGGCCTCCTTCAGGTCGCCTAGTGGCGTCGACGGGGTCTGCCCCGATCGCCGCGGTCTCCACCGCGACCGCCGAAGCCGCTCCGGTCGCCGCGATCTCCGCTGCCCCCGCGATCGCCGCCCTCGCCGCTCGGGCGGGAGGATGGCGGAGCGTCGGGCTTGTTGACGCTGTCGAGGCTGATCTTGCCGCGGTCGTCGACGTCGAGCACGACGACTTCGACCTCATCCCCGACGTTGAGCACGTCCTCGACGCGGTCGACGCGGCCCTTGGCCACGCGCGAGATGTGCAGCAGACCATCCTTGCCAGGCAGAAGCTCGATGAACGCGCCGAACGCCTGAATGGAGACGACACGCCCGTTGTAGCGCTCGCCGATCTCGGGCTCTTTCACGATGGCCTGGATGCGCTTGAGCGCCTCTTCCCCGCCGAGGTCCTTGGACGCGATGTAGATCGTGCCGTCCTCTTGGATGTCGATCTGCGCGCCGGTCTCCTCCTGGATGCCGCGGACGACCTTGCCGCCCGAGCCGATGACGTCGCGGATCTTGTCGACCGGGACCTTCACCGTGAGGATGCGCGGAGCGTACGTGGAGAGCGCCTCGCGCGGAGTGTCGATGGCTTCCAGCATCTTGGACAGGATATGCGCGCGGCCCTCGTTGGCCTGCCTGAGGGCGGTCGCGAGGATCTCGTGCGACAGCCCCTTGGCCTTGTTGTCCATCTGCAGCGCCGTGATGCCCTTCTCGGTACCTGCGACCTTGAAGTCCATGTCGCCGAGAAAGTCCTCCAGGCCCTGGATGTCGGTAAGGATCGCGACCTTGTCGCCTTCCTTGATGAGCCCCATCGCCACGCCGGAAACCGGCGCCTTGATCGGGACACCGGCGTCCATGAGCGCCAGGGTGGATCCGCACACCGAACCCATCGACGAGGAGCCGTTGCTCTCGAGCACCTCGCTGACGATGCGAATCGTGTAGGGGAAATCGCTTCCCTCCGGGATGACCGGGACGAGCGCGCGCTCGGCAAGAGCGCCATGTCCGATGTCGCGACGCTTAGGCCCGCGCATGAACCCAAGCTCACCGGTGGAGAACGGCGGGAAGTTGTAGTGGTGCAGGTAGCGCTTGCCATCGGCCACGTCGATCGTGTCGATGCGCTGCCACTCGGAGAGCATGCCGAGAGTCAGCACCGAGAGCACCTGCGTCTGACCGCGAGTGAACAGACCGGAGCCGTGGCTTCTCGGCAGGTAGCCGGCGGTGCAGGTGACCTGGCGAACGTCGGTCAGGCCGCGGCCGTCGGCGCGCTCGCCCTCTTCGAGCACCATGGCGCGCATGGTCTTCTTCTCGAGTTCCTTCAGCAGCGCCTTGATCTGCTTGCCGCTGGCCGCGAGCTCTTCGTCGGAAAACGTCGCCTTGACCTCGTCCTTCACGGCAGCGACGGCGTCCATGCGGACGTGCTTGTCGGGACTGTGCAGCGCCGCGCGCATCTTCTTGGCACCGGCGGCGACGATGCGCTCCCGCAGCTCCTCCGGAAGCGACTCGAGCGTGACCTCCACCGGCGTGATCTCGACCGTGGACAGGAAGCGCTCCTGGATGTCGCAAAGCTCCGCGATCGCGCTCTGCGCGAACTCGAGAGCGGCCAGGACGTCGTCCTCGGAGACCTCGTTCGCGCCCGCTTCGACCATGTAGATGGCGTCACGGCTACCCGCGACAACCAGGTCGAGGTCGGAGGCCTCGGCCTCGTCGAACGTCG
This sequence comes from Actinomycetota bacterium, assembly GCA_037444885.1. Taxonomy (GTDB): domain Bacteria; phylum Actinomycetota; class Coriobacteriia; order Anaerosomatales; family JBBILP01; genus JBBILP01. The sequence goes on from JBBILP010000096.1 coordinate 2,972, forward strand.
GGTTGGCGAGGAACTCGCCTGCCTCGTTGCGGCACACGCGCACGCCCGCGAGCGGTCCCTCGAACGGGATGCCGGCCGCAAGTAGTGCCGCGGAAGCGCCGGTGATCGAGATGACGTCGGGCTGGTGCACCTGGTCCGCCGAGAGCACGGTCGCGATGACCTGCACTTCGTTGCGGAATCCGTCGGCGAAGGCCGGGCGGATGGGCCGATCGATCATGCGAGCGGTAAGCGTCGCCTTCTCCGAGGGCCTGGCCTCACGCTTGATGAAGCCGCCCGGGAGCTTGCCCGCCGCATACATACGCTCCTCGAAATCGACCGTGAGCGGAAAGAAGTCCAGGTCCTTGGACTCCTGGCTCGCGGTGGCGGTCACGAGGACCATGGTGTCGCCTTGCCGGACGATCACCGCGCCGCCGGCCTGCTTAGCCAGCTCGCCTGTCTCTAGGGTGTACGACTTGCCGTGGAACTCGAACGATTCTGTTACCTTCCCCATGCCTCTTCCTCTTCTCGCCGCGCACCCTGCGCGGCAATGTCACGGCGGGTCTCCGCCCGCCTCCTCACGGCGCACGCATGCGCGCCGTCACACAGACGAAGGCGGGAGTCTTCTCCCGCCTTCGCTCGCATGCTTCCTATCCGCGAAGTCCCAGCTTCGCGACGATCGCGCGGTAGCGCTCGATGTCGGAGCGCTTGAGGTAGTTGAGCAGCCTTCGGCGCTGGCCGACGAGCTTGAGCAGCCCGCGCCTGCAGTGGTGGTCCTGCTTGTGGGTTCTCAGGTGCTCGGTGAGGTCGCTGATTCGCTTGCTCAGCAAGGCGATCTGAACTTCCGGGGAACCGGTGTCGCTCTTGCCGCGAGCGTGCTCCGAGATGATCGTATCCTTGTCTTCCTTGCGCAAAACCATAGTGCCACCTGCCCTTTCGTCCGCCACCGCCCGAGGCCGACGTCGGTGAGTCGTCGGTCCCAGTGCGGGGTAGCTGAGAGTAACCGATGCAGTATAGCACACCCGGTGGCGTGTGCTTGCCGAGTTCGCGAGCAGGCACCCCTGCGCTGGCCGAGTCGCGCGCCGGGCACCCAGGCGGGTGGACGCACCGGCCTACACGTTGAAGCGCACGTGCATGATATCGCCGTCCGCGACGACGTAGTCTTTACCCTCGACCTGCAGCTTACCCGCCTCCTTGACGGCGTGCTCGCTGCCGTACCGCACGAACACGTCGTAGGGGAGGACCTCGGCGCGAATGAATCCCCGCTCCAGGTCCGAGTGTATGCGACCGGCGGCTTGGCGCGCGTGCGTGCCTCGGCGGATCGTCCATGCGCGCACCTCGTCGGGGCCGACCGTGAAGAAAGAGACGAGGTCCAGCAGCTCGTAGGCGGCTCGGATGAAGCGCGAAAGCGCCGCCTCCGAGACGCCGAGGTCCGCGAGGAACGCCTCCTGGTCCTCGGCGGGCAGAGTCGCGATCTCGGCCTCCACGCTGGCCGACATCACGAGGCCGAGCGCGTCGAGTTCCGTGAGGCGGGACGCGAGGTCGGGAGGCATCGGCTCCGAGGCGCGGGCCTCGTCGCGGTTGAGGACGATGAGCAGGGGCAAGTCGGTCAGCAGGTCGTATCCGCGCAGGGGCGCGCGGTCGAGCTGGGACGGGCCGATCACGCGCAGCGGCGTTCCGTCCTCCAGCGTGGAGCGCATCAGCTCGAAGGCGTCCAGCTCCTGCTGGGACGGCTTCTCCTTGCGCGCACGCTCGAGGCGCCGCTCGACTATCGCGAGGTCGGCGAGCACGCACTCGACGTGAAACGCCTCGAGGTCGCGTCGCGGGTCCGCGTCGCCCTCAAGCGCGGGGTTGGCGAAATCGCGCAGCACGAGGCAGAGCGCGTCCTGGTCGCGGATCTGCTGCAGCGCGCGGGTGGACAGCCCCTTCTTCTCGGCGCCGTGCTCGCCGGGGATGTCGCAGAACGTGATCTCGGCGTAGGTGGTCTTCCTCGGCGAAAAGACCTTGGACAGGGCGTCGATGCGAGCGTCCGGGACGCGTACCGTGCCCAGACGGACTTCTCCGCCGTAGCCGACGGGAGCGTCGAGGCCGGTCATCGTGTTGAAGACCGTCGTCTTGCCCGACCCCGCGAATCCAACGAGCCCTACCTTCACGGACGTGCGCCCCCTATCGCAAGACGTAGCCGAGCACCGCGAGCACGTGACAGGCGCTGCCTGCAATCACCCATAGATGCCACACCATGTGGAAGTACGGCACGCGCTTGAAGATGTAGAACGGCGTGCCCACCGTGTAGCAGGCGCCCCCTGCGACGAGGAGCGCCACCCCACCGGGCTCGAGCGCGGCAAGCAGCGGCCTGAGCGCGAAGAGCACCGCCCAGCCCATGCCGAGGTAGATCGCCACCGATAGCCAGCGCGG
>JBBILP010000097.1:0-5350 GCA_037444885.1 Actinomycetota bacterium
GGCTTTCCGCGCCAACGGCCCGAAGATGTTTGCCGCGCGCGACACCGATGCTATGGTGGCAAGGGGCGTTCGCGCCCCGCTCGTTCGTCGCGCTTCGTCGCCGACCAGCAGATCGCGCCAGATGTCGGCCGCCGCGCGGTATTCCGGCGTCCGCTCGGTGGACGCCTTCCAGCAGAGAGAGACGGAGGAGGCTCGTGAAGAAGCGCATGCGCGTTTTCCGCGACGGCACGACACGGAGGGCCGGTGCTCTGGCCTTGGTCGCGACGCTCGTAGCGGCTCTCGTGATCCCAAGCGTCGGGGCGGCAAGTACGAAGCCGCTCATCGGGGGACCCCTGAACGGCATGGAAGTGAGCGTCCCGGTCGACGCCTACGAGCCTGACGACACGGCCGAGACTGCCTGGGCGATCGCGGTGAACGGAACTCCGCAGGCGCGCACGGTGCACGCCGCGAGTGACAGGGACTGGGTGACCTTCGAAGCGAGATCCGGGGGCACCTACGTGATTGAAGGCGGCGCACCGGACATCCCGAACGGTGTGGGCGAAGCGGGGCTCCCCCCTGTCGGGAACGCGGCGGTCCTTGTCGAGCTCTATGACAGCGATGGCAGGACGCTGCTGGCCAGCACTGTGGACGGCAGGCGCGATGCTGGATCACCGACCTTCCAGGGTCCCTCGGCACAGCGGTTCGACGGCAATCCTCGGCTGGTCTGGACGTCGAACGCGAACAAGAGGGTGTTCGTGCATGTGATGCCGGCCTACTACTACTCGATCGGGAACTACGTCCTGTCGGTCAGGAAAGAGGCGCCCTCCATCACGGGTCGAGTCACCGACTCGGAGGGGCAGCCGATGAACGAGATCGAGATACGCGCGTTCGGACTCGGCAACGGGACGGTCGCACAGCAGGAGTCCGCGGTGTACTACGCACAGCCGGACTCCGAGGGCAACTACGCGATCATCGGTGCTCCTCCCGGTACGTATCGGGTGGAGTTCAGTCCCTGGGACGACACGTACATGTCGGAGTACTGGGACAACCAGCCGGATTGGGCCGATGCGGACTTGGTTACAACCAGCGCCGGGCGAACGGTCAGGGGCATCGACGCCGTGATCGATGAAAGGGAGCCCTCCATCCGCGGAGCCGTTCGCGAACCGGGTGGGTATGCGATTCCGGACATGTACGTCGGCCTCTACTACTCCTCAGATGGCGTGAACTACTGGGGCTACAGTGGCACCTACACCGACGAGAACGGCGAGTACGCCTTCTACGAACTCTACGAGGGCTACACGTACAAGGTGGTCTTCTCCGACGAATGGTGGACCTACGACAAGTACTACTCGCTCCAGTACTGGGACAACAAGGACAACCTCGGTGAGGCCGACCCGGTCGCTCTTGTTTCCGGGGCGGCGACGCACTCGGTAGACGCTACGATGAACGGCGCGTACGCGATCTCGGGCAAGGTCGTGGATGCGGGCGGCGAGCCGCTGGCGGACGTGGCGGTCGGCTTCTGGCCGGACGGCGACTACTGGTCCAGTTACCACACCTACACTAGGGCTGACGGAACGTACTACCTGTACGGCCCCGACCAAGGAACCAGCGGTCGACTCTCGTTCGCCGAGGACTCCCACCAGTACAAGCTCGAGTTCTACGATGACGTCTCCGCGCTCGAGGACGGCGCGCTACTGCCGGTCGACTACAACGCGCCTCTGGACGGAGTAGACGCCACTTTGGCGGCAGTGCCGCCCGTGCTAACGGGCAGGGTCACCGCAGGGGACACTGGCGAGCCGCTGGACGGCGTGGAGGTCTGGTTCTACGAGCGATGGGGCGACAGGTGGACGCCGATCGATTTCGAGATCACTGACGAGGACGGCAGGTATGCCCTCGAGGGTCGCTTCCACTCCACGGTGCTCGTGCGCTTCATCGATCCCTACGGCTCCTATGCCAGCGAGTACTACAACGACGTAGCAACGGAAGCGGAGGCCACGGCCATCCATCTGTCCGCGCCGGGAGGAACGGGCATCATCGGTGCCGTTCTCGCGAGGAAGGCAGATCGCGTGGCGGGGAACAACCGCTACTCGACGGCGGTCCAGATCGCCGGGCAGGCGTTCCCCGCTTGGAGCGGGCTCGACACCGTGATCGTTGCATCCGGCGAGGACCGGTCGGCGGCCGACCCACTCGCCGCGTCAGGGCTGTCGTGGCTCTACGACGCACCGATTCTGCTCACCGGCTACTCGGCGATGCCGACGTCAACGGCCGCCGCGCTTGCTGACATCGTTGCGGAGAACGGCTCCGTCACCGTGCACGTGGTGGGCGGCTCCAGTGCGGTTCCCGAGGCGCGCATGACCGAGTTGCGGTCAATCGTGGGAACCGACAACGTTCACAGGATCGCCGGAGCGAACCGGTACGATACCGCGGCGGTGATCGCGGAAACCATCGACGACCAGGCGATCGACGAGGGCAAGACGATGCCCAGCCGGGTGCTCGTGGCAAACGGCGCGAACACGGGCGGCTTCTTCGACGTGATGGCGCTGTCTCCGGTGTCGGCTGCCACGGGCGCGCCTGTCCTGCTGGTACGCAAGGATGCGGTACCCACGGAAACCTCGCGCGCACTCGATGCTCTCGAGCCGGCCGAGATACTCGTAGCCGGAGGCCAGGCCGCGATCTCCAACAGTGTGTATGTCTCCTTGGGAGCGAGCGAGCGCCTTTCCGGACGCGACCGCTACGCCACGGCCGCGTCGATAGCGGACAAGGCCATCGACGAGACATGGCTCCTGCCCTTCGAGGTCGGCATCGCCGCGAACCTGACGGATGCGATGACCGGCGGGGTGCTTATGGGCCGGCGCGAGGGCGTTCTTCTGCTGACAGGCAGGGACACGTTCCCCGCGGCCAGCCACTCCTTCCTGCGCGATAACCGCCAGGACATCCGGCGTTGTCAGGTGTTCGGCGGACCCAACGCGGTCACCGAGTCGGTGCGTGACGCTGTCACCCACGCTCTGACCCCGTAGGTCGACGGAACACGCTTCACCGGCAGGCCCCCGCTCCCAGGAGTGGGGGCCTGTCCTTTCGTACGAGACGCGAGCGCGGGGTATGATTCGACGCGACCGGCAGTCATGCGAGCCGCGTCGACGGCTATCAGGCGCCATCGGAGGTGTGTTTGGGATTCGCGAAGACACGGCAGCGACGCACCGATGCGCCTGCGGCGGTTCGCCCCGGCAAGCGGGCGCGCCTCGGAGGGGTACGGGTTCGCGTGCTCGCGGCAGCGATCGCGGCGATCGTGGTGGCCGGGGCGATCATCGTCGCGCTGTCGCTCAGGAATCCGGACGACGGCTCCGTGCGCCTTGTCGGGTTCCCCAAGGAGGAGACGGGTACGGCTTCCTTCTCGGGAGCTTTTCCGGCTGGCGAAGACGCGAGGCTTGCGAATCCGTTGGGCATCGACGCGTTCGGGGGGCGCATCTACGTCGCCGAGTCCGATGCCCAGCAGGTGCGAGTGTTCCGCGAGAACGGTGCGCGAGTCGCCGCCATACGAATACCGCCCGCCAGCGGAGTGCCGACGGCATATCCAGCCGACATCGCCGTGATCGATGACGGGCGCGTCGCGGTCGTCGACACCGCGGGCAGCAGGGTTGTCGTCATGTCGACGGACCCCAAGGCCGACAGTCGGATACTCTCCACGCTGGGCTCGGCCGACCCACGCACGGCGCCGCGGAAGCCCACCGCGGTCGAGGTATCCGGCGATGACGTCATAGTCGCCGATGGGGCGGACGGCCGACTCAAGGTGTACGGACTCGACGGCAAGTACGCGAGGACGCTGCCAGTCAAGATGAGGCCGCGCCTCACGTTCGCGGGCGGGATGCTCTTCGTGGACGGAACCCTCTTCGTCACCGATCCAAACGCGGGGAGACTCGCCGTCATCAGCTACCCGAAGGGCACACTCGAGAGGTTCTTCCCGCACCGGATGCTCTTGCCCCGAGGACTGGCCTCCGCGGGAAGCGAGTGGTTCTTCGTGACGGACACATTCGGGCGAGCCGTGCGAATCCTCGGTCGCGACGGGGATGCCATCGGCGCGATAGACCCGAACGTGGCAGCCGCTCCGTCCGGGGGGGAGATTCTGAGCCGGCCGATGGATTGCGCGTGGGTCGCGGACGTCAGTCGCCTCTACGTTACCGACGCAGGCACCGGTCAGGTGCAGGTCTTCAACGTGCGGCTGGAGTGAGACGGGTTCCTCGGGGGTCCGAAACGCCCAGGCGCGTGATGTGAAGCACTGGGAGAGGCATCCGCAACCTGTTACTATTAACAGTACTTCAGGGGGCAACGCCCCGTATGCTGTGGAAGATGCGCATGCTCGATGCCACGCAGGGATGCCAAGCGGGCGCGACGCTAGTCGTCGGCCCCGTCCGTCGTGCTCAGACCGAGCGCGGCCGAGGGTTCCGTCATGGTTAGGCGCGTCCGCATCTACTGGTCGCGCTACCCGCGCCGCGCGCTGGTCTCGGCGCTCATCGCTTGTGCATTGACGGTCGCCGCGGCGGTCGGCGTGGCCTATGCGTTCCAATCGATCCCGAACAACTCCACGACGCTCACGAACAACTCGGTGAACGCGGTCTCCAGCTACACCTTCGCCCAAGGGCGCACGCAGAACGGCGAGACCATGTCCTCGTCGTCCGTGACGTTCCCGCCCAACACCGATATCAGCGCGGTTGTCGCGGCGAACTGCACGGGAAGCTGGGGCAGCGGTACCTCTTCGATCACCAAGTCGGGCACAACCGTAAACATCACTTGGGGTACGCCGTGTCCAGCCAATACCAACTTCTCCTTCACGATCGCCAACGTGCGCAATCCCTCCGAGCCAGGCAGCTACGTGGCCTCGATGACTCTCGTGAGCAATGTGGAGAGCCGGTCACTCAACTCGGCGGCCTACGCGCTTGTCGCGAACGCGACCGCTCCGTCTGTTGGAGCGGTCACCCTCGGCGCGTCCGCCGAGGGCGTGGTGTCGACCTACACCGTTCCCGTGACGGTCGGCGCTCAGGGGCGACTTGAAGCCAGCGCCACGCCGGGTGGCGTGGCGACCCCGAACAAGATCTACATCACCTTCAACCCGGCGTATGCGCTGCCCGGGAGTCCCGCAGCCTCGGACATCACCGTGAACGGCGTGACGCTCTCCGTGGCGCCTACCGTCAGCGGTCAGCAGGTCACTATCCCGATTCCCAGCACGGTGAGCATCCCCGCGAACGGCACCGCGACGGTGGTGTTCCGAGCCTCCTTCGGGCTCACGAACCCTGCGGCGGGCTCCTACACGCTCACCGCCTCGACCAGCGCCGAGACTGGCACCGGGACGAGTCCCAGCTACACGATCACAGCCGGC
>JBBILP010000098.1:0-5257 GCA_037444885.1 Actinomycetota bacterium
CGCCGTCGAACCGCCTCCGGTCCAGTTGACGACACCGTCCCACACGCGCGCTTGGTTCTCACCGCTGCGGTTGAAGATCGCACCGTTGTCCGGTGGGACGTCGGCGTCAACCCATGCCACAACCGGAACATAACCGCTCTCCGCCGACGCGTTGCGAATATTGGTCACGAACGACATGGAGGACGTTGCCCCCCGAGTGGTCGTCCAAGACACTCCGACGGTGAGCTGTTTGTAGTCGTTCGGACCGCTCGAATCCGCGGTGCCGAGCCCATCTACGGGGTCGTCTATGAACGCCACTTGTCGCGTGATGGTGTACGTCACCCCGTCGTAGGTGGTCGTCTCCGATGACTGGAGGACACCACTCGGCGTCGGGTCGGTAGCGCCCTGGATCCCGATCGAGGTGTACGGCAGAGACCTGGCTTGCTCGAGAACGCGATTCGCGAAGTTGGACGCGATCGAAACGTCAGACGCAACGCGGGTCTGGTCCACGGACACGACAACCAGCCCGAACAGGGCGGTCATGACGAAGAAGGCGATGAACGCCGCGAACACCACCTCAAGCATACTGAAGCCGTCTTGGCGACTCGTCCTTTCGCTCATGGCTAGACGCCTCCTCGCACGACCAACGACGGGCAAGTTCGTCCCGACGTCTAGTCTATCGGCAGGCACCAACACCGACTTGACGCCCGTTCCGCGCAGGAACGGGGCTGATGCGCGGTGCCGCGACGGTGCCCCTTGCATGCCATCACAGGTCCAGCATACCCGCGTACCAGCCCCACGCGACAGGCCCGAACAGCGCGGTCAGCACGCCGCCGAGCGCCAAGTAGGGCCCGAACGCGAACTTGGCCTGCCCGACCGGCCCGTCGGCGCTTCGCCGGACGCTGAGGAAGCCGCCGATGCTCCCGATCAGACTCCCGACGAACAAGGCCCCGAGCACGTACGGACCGAGGTACAGACCCATCGCGAAGAGTAGCTTCACGTCTCCCATACCCATTCCCGTCCTGCCGCGTAGCATCCCGTACGCAAGCATCAGGAGGCCGGCTATGCCGGATCCGAGAACGGCGCCGACGAGAGCCATGCCGAGCGGCGACTTCAGCACACCCCCCGCGGGATCCGTGAATAGAGGGCATATGGGAACCGCGGTGAGGGTCGACACAAGCGCCCCGACGAGCCCGAACGCCGCCAGCACGGCCACGATGGGATTCGGCAAGCGCATGGTATCGAGATCGATGAACGCAAGCACGAGCAGAAGATAGAAGAACACGATAGCTGCCGCCGCTCTGGGAGTAGCTCCGAATCGCAGCCCTCCGGCTACCCACAGGACACCGCTGACAGCCTCCACGAGCGGGTATCTGCCCGGGATAGGCTGCCCACAGTTCCTGCATCGCGCTCGCAAGAGCAGCCACGACACCACCGGGATGTTGTCGAACCAGCGAATCGGAGTCTGGCATCGCGGGCAATGGGAACCAGGTCGGACCAGAGACTCGCCTCGCGGAAGACGCCAGATGACGACGTTGGCGAAGCTCCCGAAGACAAGACCGAAGCACGCGAGCGCCGTCAGGTAGAACACGCGGAACAGGACTTCCACCGGACCTCCCGGGCTGCGTGACGGCCGACAACGCGTCAAAGCGTATCCGAGGGGAACGCGCGGTGTCGACATCGCGAGGTGATGCGGCGTGATCGCGGCAAGCAGAAGGGCCGACGCCTTCTGCGTCGGCCCTTCGGTCACACCTGAGCGGTCAGGTGTTGCTCACGCCACTTGGCCTACGGATACGAGTGGTTCCTGGTGGCCGCCAGCGAGCAGGTCATGGAGCCTGTCGCCTGCGTCCAAGTGTAGGTACCGCCACCCGGACACGTGGGCACCGCCCTGATGTAGCCGGTGGTCACCAGGTCGGCGACCGCAGTCGGCAGGAGGCTGTACTCGGCCTGATAGGTACGAGCAGCTCCATCGACGGTGCGCATATTGCCCTGGCAGGACCTCCTCTGTGCGTTCTCACGAGCCGCGCCGAACACCGGGATAGCGATGGCAACCAGGATACCGATAATAAGGACGACGACCATGAGCTCGATGAGGGTGAAACCCTCGTCCCTGCGGAACATCTTCATCGCTGTTCCCTCCCTTCTACTCTCTGGACCGAACCTTGCGTTCCACCGCCGAATACCGCTGTCCGGCGGCTGCTTCCAACCTTGGTATCGGGCAAGGCATCCAGCGCCTTGAGCGAAATCCCGCATGTTTGTGAGGAAGGTCACCGATTCCCGTCCTCGCACCGTCGACCAGGGATGGTACGAAGACGGGACGCGCGGCTGTCGCCTCGCGTCCAACCACACCCACCCGTCATCCCGACTGACTCAGTTGATGAGCGTGATGATGTTGAACATCGGCATGTAGAGGGCAACTACTATACCTCCGACCGCGAGACCCATGCTCGCCATCATTAGAGGTTCGATCAGGGACGTCAGTCCCTCGACGGCCGTGGATACCTCTTCGTCGTAGAAGTCCGCGATCTTGTTGAGCATCGCATCGAGCGCACCGGTCTCTTCGCCGACGGCGATCATCTGCACGAGCATCGACGGAAAGACCCTTGACTCGGAAAGCGGTTTCGCTATCGTCTCGCCCTCTTTGATGGCCGAGCGCGTCCGTTTGACCGCCTGGGCGACGACCTCGTTGCCGGCAGTGTCCGCCACGATGTCGAGCGCTGATAGGATGGGCACGCCCGCGGACACAAGGGTCCCGAAGGTCCTGGTGAACTTGGCAAGCGCGATCTTGCGCACAAGACCGCCGAATACCGGCATGCGGAGCTTGATCGCGTCCCAGATGCCCCGCCCGACACCGCTCTTCCACCAGCGGAACAGGAAGAACAGAGCGACCAGAGCGACCAGCGTGATCGGGCCACCCGGACCGGTGATGAACTTCGAGAGGTTCACGAGGAACTGCGTCGGCGCCGGAAGGTCTCCGCCCATGTCGGAGAACATCTTCTCGAATACCGGAACCACGAACACCATCATGATGACCAGAATCACGAGGACAAGTCCGCCCATGGCCACCGGGTAGGTCATCGCCGACTTGATCTTGGCCTTGAGGTTGGCCTCGCGTTCGAAGTGGTCAGCGACCCTGAGCAGGACTTCGTCGAGGACACCGCCTGTCTCACCCGCACGAATCATGTTGACGAAGATGGGCGGAAAGACCTTAGGGTGCTTCGCCATGGAGTCGGAAAGTGACTGGCCGGCTTCCACGTCACGCCCGACCTGCGTCACAACGTCTCGCAGCCCTGCGCTGTCGGTCTGACTCGCCAGGATTCCGAGGCACTTGGTGAGCGACAGCCCGGCGTTGATCATCGTCGCGAACTGCCGAGAGAACACGGTGATGTCCTTGGCCTTGACACCCGTACCGAACTTGATGTTGTTCAGCGCGGCAAAACCGGACTGCTCGTTGAGGTCGAGGATTATGTAGCCCATGGAGCGGAGCTTCTCGCTGACCGCGTCCCTGCTGTCTCCGTCAAGGGTGCCTTTGACGATCTTGCCCGCTTTGTCGCGGACCTGGTAAGTGAATGTCGCCATGCCTGGGCTCACTCCCTCGTTGTCGCTAGCCCGTTCTGCCTAGATGTTGCAGCAGTACCTTCACATCCGCTGCCTTCTGTTTGGCGGCATCGAATGAAATGATACCGCGCTTACATAAATCGGCCAGTGACTGGTCCATCGTGAGCATTCCTTGCTGTCCGCCCGACTGCATGATGGTGTCGAGCTGATGGGTCTTGGCCTCGCGGATGAGGTTTCGGACCGCCGGAGTGGCGAGCAGAAGCTCAGTGGCGACCACTCGGCCGCTACCGTCCGCCCTGGGGAGCAGTTGTTGGCTGATGGCACCCTGGAAGGTCACGGCAAACTGGATGCGAACCTGCGCCTGCTGGTGCGGTGGGAACGCGTCGATAACCCGGTCTATTGACTGCGTGGCGCCCTGGGTGTGCAGCGTCGACAAGACCAGATGCCCCGTTTCCGCCGCTGACAGCGCCGCGGCCATCGTCTCGTAGTCCCTCATCTCACCGATGAGAATCACGTCGGGGTCTTGTCGCAGCACGTACTTGAGAGCATCGGCGAAGTTGGCCGTGTCCGAGCCGATCTCCCGCTGGCAAACCACGCCTCGCTTGTGCTCGTGCAGGTACTCGATCGGGTCCTCGATGGTCACGATGTGCGCGTCCCTGGTGGCGTTGATAAGGTCGACCACCGACGCCAGCGTCGTGGACTTCCCGCTCCCGGTGGGTCCGGTAACGAGCACGATTCCTCGGGGGAGTTTGGCGAGATCCTCCAGGATGCTCGGAAGCCTGAGTTCGGCGAGTGAGGGTATCGTGTGGGGAATCATGCGGAAGGCCGCACACAGGCTGCTCCTCTGTCGGTACACGTTGACTCGAAAACGCGCGCAGCAGGGTACGGAGTAGGCAAGGTCGACCTCACTGCGCCTATCAACCGCATCACGTTGCTCGAGAGTGAGCGCCGAATACAGGGCGTCCTTGATCTCAGTGGCAGCAAGGGGCTCGGTTTCGATCTGCACGAGCGTACCGTGACGCCGCATTATTGGTGGAGCGCCCGCGACCAAGTGCAAATCCGAGCCACCGCGATCCACCACCATCATGAGCAGTTGATTGATGTCCATCGCCGTCTTCGGTTCCACCGCGCCCCCTAGACCACCACTCTCATGATTTCCTCTATGGAGGTGATGCCTGCGCGCACCTTCTCCAGTCCATCCTGCTTCAGGGTGAGCATGCCTTGCTCGATGGCTACCGCCTTGATGTCTTCGGCCGAAGCCTCGTCCACCGTCAGCTTGCCGATCTCCTCAGTGATCAGCATAACCTCGTGGATGCCTATCCGTCCCTTGTAGCCGGTACCGCCGCACTTCTTGCAGCCGACCGCCTTGTGGATGCTTTCGGGCAGGTTGTCGGGCGGGTATCCCGCATCGATGAGTACCTGCGGCTTTGGGGCGTACTCGACCCTGCATTCCGAACACAAACGGCGCGCGAGTCTTTGTGCGAGCACGCAGTCGACAGCGGAGGCCACCAGGAAGGGCTCCACGCCCATCTCCACGAGGCGGGTCACGGCGCTGGGGGCGTCGTTGGTGTGCAGAGTCGTGAGAACAAGGTGACCCGTGAGAGCGGACTCCACCGCGATCTGCGCGGTCTCGTGATCGCGAACCTCACCCACGAGGATGATGTCCGGACTGCATCGCAGGAACGAACGGAGAGCTCTCGCGAAAGTCAGGCCGGCCTTC